>JAGQXH010000331.1 GCA_020436695.1 Lewinella sp.
CTCAAACTGATGAAACAGCAGGAGGTCCTAGGCGGTTTTGATCCGGATAACTACGAAGCCGAAAGATTGTACGCGCCGGCAAGGGACGGCCGAAAAGTCCCTATCTCCATTGTCTACCGCAAAGGTTTTCAAAAAAACGGCACTCAACCACTGCTGCTTTATTGATATGGCTCCTATGGTCATAGTATGGAACCCTATTTCGGCAGCACCCGTCTGAGTTTACTGGATCGCGGTTTTGCCTTTGCTATTGCCCATATCAGAGGCGGTGAAGAAATGGGCCGCTACTGGTACGAGGAGGGCAAACTCCTGAACAAGAAAAACACCTTCTATGATTTCATTGACTGTGCTGAATACCTGATCAAAGAGAAATTCACGGATAAGGAGCACCTCTTTGCCATGGGGGGCAGTGCCGGAGGCCTGCTGATGGGTGCGATCATTAATCTGCGCCCTGACCTGTGGAAGGGCGTGGTTGCTGCCGTACCTTTCGTAGATGTGATCACCACCATGCTGGATACATCTATCCCACTCACCACCGGCGAATATGACGAATGGGGTAATCCCAACGATAAGCAGTATTATGATTATATGCTGAGCTACTCTCCGTATGACAATGTAAAGACACAGGATTATCCGGCTATGTTGGTCACCACCGGTCTGCACGATTCCCAGGTGCAATATTGGGAACCGGCCAAGTGGGTCGCCAGATTGAGGGAAATGAAAACGGATGATAATCCACTATTGCTGTATACCAATATGTCTACCGGACATAGTGGTGCTTCCGGCCGTTTCGAAAGCCTCAAGGACATTGCGATGGATTATGCCTTTTTGTTAGACCTGGCCGGGCGTGCCAAATAAATTCGTTTCTAGCAAACCCGATTGGTAAAAACTCCGGTCTCATAGAATTCCACAACATTCTGTGCGGCCAAACGGGCCATTTCATCCCGGGCAGTAATGGTAGCTGATCCGATATGTGGTAATATCGCTACATTTTCCATGTCCAGCAACGGATTATCGGGCAACATGGGCTCAGGATCGGTTACATCCAGGCCTGCCCCCCAGATATCGCCGCTCTGTAAAGCAGCGATCAGGTCTTTTTCATTATGGACCGGGCCTCTTGATGTATTGATGAATATCGCCGTCGGTTTCATCTTCCGAAAAGCCGCAGCATTAAAAATACCTCTTGTTTCCGCATTTAGTGTAGAATGAACAGATAGCACATCACTTTGCGCCAGCAGTTCTTCGAAGGATACTTTGCGGGCATTGAACTGTGTTTCGGCTTCCGGATTATGATTTCGATTGCAGTAAATCACATCCATATTGTAGGCACCCCGGCAACGCTGTACCATTTCCATGCCGATCTTGCCCAGCCCGAATATTCCCAGCGTCTTGTTTTTTAGTTCCTGCCCCAGGTGAGCACGCGGCCGGAAATCGCCCCACTCCCCTTTTGCAATGCTTTTATGCATATAGAACATCTTTCTGGAAGCGGCCAACATCAGACCAAAAGCAATGTCCGCCGTGGCATTGCTCACTGCATCCGGTGTATTTCCGATCGGAAGCCCCAGGCGTACAGCTTCTTTTAGGTCGATATTATCATAGCCGGCTGCAAATTGTGAGATAATGTCCAGATGAGCACAAGACTGCAAAAAAGAGGCGTTCAATTTATCTTTACTACTGCAAATTAGTGCCTGATAATTCTGTACCGTATCGATCAGTTCCTGTTGGGAAATATGATCATCGCGTTCCCAGACAGTCACCTGAAAACCTTTGGCACGCAACAGGTCGATTCCTTTATCAGGAATGTTGAGACTGATAAAGACTTTAGTATCTTGGATGGCTCGATTCATTCGATTGGACTTTTTAGTTGGGCAGGATCTCTTTCAACTTATCGACGACAAAATCCACTTCTTCCCTGCTATTCAAATGGGAAAAAGAGAAACGAACGGTATGCCTTTCGGAGTCCGGATCAAGGGCAGCAATGACATGAGAGCCCGTATCGATCCCCGAACTACATGCACTGCCTCCGGAAACACTGACTCCGGCAATATCCAGGTTAAAGAGAATAAGTCCGGCTTTTTCTGAAGGTGGAAAGTTGACACTCAGTAATTTATAATGAGCCCTGCCTTCCGGATCGCCATTATAGGTCAGGTCGGCAAAGCTGGCATTCAATTGCCGGCGCAGGTAATCTCTGATGTCCTTGATCTTTGCCCCGCGCTCATCCATATTGGCAGTGGCCAGCTCCAGGGCCTTCGCCAGACCGACTATCCCATAAATATTTTCGGTGCCCCCCCGCATATTGCGTTCCTGGGCTCCCCCATCCAGATAAGGCTCAATAATGTTATCGTTATTGATGTAAACAAAACCCGCACCTTTGGGGCCATGAAACTTATGGGCCGATCCGGATAGAAAATGAATATTCATTTTCGAAAGATCAAAAGGAAAGTAACCGATGGTCTGAACCGTATCGGAATGAAAATAAGCGCCGTAGGTTTTGCAGATTTCACCGATCTCCTCCAGATCGATCATCGTACCGATCTCGTTGTTGGCATGCATCAGAGAGACCAGGGTTTTTCCTTTGTCCTGCGCCAATAAGTCTGTGAGGTGAGCCGTATCGACATGCCCCTCCTCATTCAGTTTCACCTGTTCGATCTGTACTCCACCCGTTTTACCGATCCGTTCTACCGTATGCAGTACGCAATGGTGCTCTATGGCTGAACTGATAATCCTTTTTACCCCCAGATCCCGTACGGCATTTTTGAGTACCATGTTATTCGATTCGGTACCGCAGGAGGTGAAAAAGATCTCGCCGATAGAAGCACCCAATGCTTTGGCCACTACCTTTCGGGCCTGCTCCACCGTAGCACGGGCTGTACGCCCCTCTCGGTGAATAGAAGACGGATTACCGTAATTTTCCCGCATGGCCCGGTTCATCGCTTCGATCACTTCTTCCAGGATGGGCGTAGTAGCGGCATTATCAAAATATACTCTTTCCATTTAAATCATTCTACGATCATCGGTACATCAAACCACTCGGACACCTGTTTAGTTTCAAAATCATCTCCGCCGTTGTAGTAAAATTCGTTGGTGTGGGAATTGTACTCATAATCCTGGGCCCATTCAGCATGATGATCATGTAGTGCTTCAATAGCGTCCAGAATGTAGTTCATCTCCTCGTTGCTCATCACCGGATGAATGGAAAGCCGGATCCAGCCGGGCTTGGCCGATAAGACCCCCATAGTGATCTGATCGGTAATCGATTTGGAATAACTCTCATCGACATCCAGCAGATAATGCCCGTAGGTTCCCGCACAGGAACAACCTCCTCTCACCTGAATTCCAAATCGATCATTAAGTAATTTGACCCCCAGATTATAGTGCAGATCTTCAATATAAAAAGAGAGCACTCCCAGTCGTTCTCGATGCTCATTGGCCAATACCCGCAACCGCGGCAGCCGGTCGAAACGTTCCCAGATCATGTCCAGCAATTCGTGTTCGCGCTGTAGGATGCGTTCTACTCCGATCTCTTCCTTGAGTTTGATGGCCAGTGCCACTCTGATGGTTTGCAAAAATGCCGGCGTACCGCCATCTTCCCGGGCTTCGATCTCTTCGATGTATTTATGCCCGCCCCAGGGGTTGGTCCAGTCGACAGTTCCTCCTCCGGGATTATCCGGCACCTGATTTTTATACAGTTTGGGATCGAAGACCAAAATTCCCGATGATCCGGGACCACCAAGAAACTTGTGGGGCGAGAAGTAAAGCGCATCCAGGTGTCGCAGCGGGTCTTCCGGCCGCATATGGATGTCGATGTAAGGTGCAGAGCAGGCAAAATCTACGAAACATAAACCTCCGGCCCGGTGCATGATCTCCGCCACCTCGTGATAAGGCGTCCGGATACCGGTTACATTTGAGCAAGAGGTAATGGCTGCGATCTTAACTTCCCGGTCGGCATATTTCTCCAATAGGGTTTCCAGATGAGAAAGGTCCATCAGGCCATCGGCATTAGGCCGGATCACCTGTACTTCGGCAATGGTCTCCAACCAGGAAGTCTGATTGGAATGATGCTCCATATGGCTCACCAGAATAATGGGGCGTTCTTCCGGCGCAAGCTGCACCCGCGAACGGAAACGCTCGTGGAGCTTAAGGCCGAGAATACGCTGGAACTTATTGATCACTCCGGTCATTCCCGAGTTGGTCGAGATCAATACGTCTTTTTCATGAGCCCCAACGTGTTTTTTCACCAATGCTTTAGCGTGGTGGTATGCCGTCGTCATGGTCGACCCGGTGACCGTAGTTTCCGTATGGGTATTCCCCACAAACGGCCCAAATCCCTTTTGTAGGAGGTCTTCTATTGGCCGATATAGTCGTCCGCTAGCCGTCCAATCGGCATAGATGATCTTCTTTTCGCCAAAAGGCGTATGGAAGTGCTGATCACAACCAATCACATTGCGACGGATAGGCTCAAACCACTTTTCCAGGCTGACCTTTTCCTTGGTATCCGGTTTTACAAGCATAATAGGGCAGTTAAAGAATTCCCTACAAAGATAAGGCTCTTAACCACTCCACTACTTTTTTAGGCGCAAAACTTGGTTCAATAAATAAGTCTTATGAAATAGCAGTTGCTCCACTGAGTACCAGATCGAGATCCGTTTTGATGCGTAAAACCAGCTCTTTAGCTCGTTCCATCGTTGGAGCTTCGGCGTATATTCTGATGATGGGTTCGGTGTTGGAGCGACGCAAATGTACCCAGCTATCCGGGAAATCGATCTTCAGGCCATCCACTGTATTGCAATCTTCAGTGTGGTATTTTTGGTGCATCTGATCCAGAATTACATCCAGATCGATGCCCTCCGGGCTTTCGATCTTGTCTTTTACCATCTGATAATCGGGATAATCTGCCCGGAGTTCTGACATGGATTTGCCGGTTTTTGCCAGATGCGTGAGAATTAGCGCGATACCCACCAGGGCATCACGGCCATAATGCAGTCCGGGAAAGATAATACCTCCGTTCCCTTCCCCTCCGATCACTGCATCTACTTCCTTCATTTTTTCTACCACATTTACTTCTCCCACCGCACTGGCGTAATAAGTGCCTCCGTAGCGCTCGGTCACATCGCGCAGTGCCCGGGTTGAAGAAAGATTCGATACCGTATTTCCGGGCGTCCGCTGTAACAGATAATCCGCTACGGCGACCAGGGTATATTCCTCACCGAACATCTCTCCGTCTTCCGATACCAATGCCAGTCGATCCACATCCGGATCAACAGATATACCCAGATCCGCTCCCGTTTCCCGTACCTTATTGGAAAGATCTTTCAGGTGATGCGGCAAGGGTTCGGGATTATGGGCAAATTCGCCATTTGGTGTTTCATTGATCACGATAGTCTCGCACCCCAGGCGTTCGAGTAAAGCCGGCACCGCCAGAGCTCCGGTGGAATTGACCGGATCGACCACTACTTTAAAGCTCCTTTTACGGATCACTTCAGCGTCTACGGTATCCATTCCCAGGATCAGATCAATGTGTTTGTCGATCCATCCATCCTGCATTTCATAGGTACCCAGGTCCATTACATCGGCGTAGCGGATGGCTCCTTCACTCAAAAGTTCCAGCAATCTTTCTCCGTCAGACTTGGCTATATATTCGCCTTTACTATTGAGGAATTTCAGCGCATTCCACTCTTTGGGATTATGACTGGCGGTAATGATGATGCCGGCTCCGGCTCCCAGGCCAGGTACAGCTACTTCCACCGTGGGCGTAGTAGACAACCCCAGATCGATCACATCGATCCCCAGGCCGTTTAGCGTAGCACTTACCAGTTGACTCACCATTTGACCTGATATACGGGCATCTCTGCCAATAACTACCTTTGGGGTAGCGCCCTGCTGCTGGAGTAAATAGCCGAAAGCGGCCGTGCATTCAACGATATCCTGTGGGGTTAGGTTTGAACCGGCAACACCGCCGATCGTTCCTCTGAATCCGGAAATTGATTTAATGAGTGACAATGTTCAATCGTTTTTGTTATAATGAAAATGTTCGGTGCAAAAATAGAAAGTCGGGAATAAAATGTGTCAGGATTCGACTTATTCCCAGCTTTTACTGAATTTTGCGGCCTTATCAATTGCCATGCCGCATGTTAGACACACTCCTGGAATGGGATCAATGGCTTTTTCACCTGATCAACTACGATTGGCATAACGGATTTTTGGACCAAATGATGCCTCTGTGGAGGGAAAAAAAGGTTTGGATACCTTTATATATCCTTCTAGCTGGTTTCGTTTTTTACCGGTTTCGCTGGAAAGGGCTCTATTTTGTGCTGGCCGCAGTACTTACGATCGCTATCGCCGATCCGGTCAGTAGCCAGTTGATCAAAAAGAATTTTCAAAGGGAAAGGCCCTGCCGGGCAGCCCATCTGGATAAGGAGGTTAAATTGCTGGTACCCTGCGGCGGCGGTTACAGTTTCACTTCTTCGCACGCGACCAACCATTTCGCGCTTGGGGCGTTTTTATTCCTTACAGTAGGTCGGCTAATCGGCCGTTGGCGGTGGTTGTTCCTTCTTTGGGCTGCTTCTATTGCATTCGGCCAGGTATATGTTGGCGTGCATTATCCGCTCGACGTGACAGTCGGCGGATTAGTGGGGTTTCTTATTGGATGGTTGATATACCGATTGTACAGTTCAATACCTTCGATCCGCATTCCGGAATTCACTGATCAGCCGCCACCACAACCTGCTGTATAAAAACAAAACATGGAGATCTGGGAATATTTGCTACTCTTTGTTTCCGTTGCCTTAGGCGGGGGGCTGGCTTTTTTTCTTCGCCAGTTTCGCAGTCGTTGGGTACAACTATTACTGGCTTTTAGCGGAGCATATATTCTCGGTATTACAGCGCTACATCTGCTACCCAGTGTTTACCACGAGCAGCAGGCCACCATCGGCCTTTGGGTGCTCTTCGGTTTTTTCCTACAACTGATACTCGAGCAACTTTCCAAAGGCGTGGAACACGGACATATTCACGCTCATCATCACGCCGGTTCCGGTTTTGCCATCTCCATCATGCTTGGTCTCTGTTTGCACGCCTTTTTGGAGGGTCTCCCACTCAGCCACTATCATGAACTGGCTCATATTCCGCATGCTGATCACCGATGGTGGGAAAACGGCAACCATTTGCTTTTCGGCATTATTCTTCATAAGATTCCGGCTGCTTTTGCACTGGTAACTATCCTTCTTCGTTCCGATTTTAAGCCTCCGGTAGCACTGGGGATGTTACTTATTTTTGCTTCCATGTCGCCGCTGGCTGCTACCCTGGCCGATGTTTCGGATTGGGGAACGCGCTGGCTGGTCCAGATCGTAGCTATTGTGGTCGGCTCCTTCCTGCATATTTCCACCACGATACTTTTTGAATCGGACGACCGGCACCAACATCGTATTTCCTGGAAAAAGCTACTTGCGATCGGATTGGGACTGGGAATGGGGATCCTATCGGCAGTATGATTAGTATATCAGGTGTCGCTAAGATTTCTTTAAAAAATCTTTGCTTTGCAAATTTTTCGAAGTCTTTGCGACCTTACTATACATAAAGGTATTAGGTATTCAGTACCCGGTCTGAATTTCAACCAAATAAGCTCCTCTCCAAGCTCCGGGCACTAAATACCTATCACGATCAGATATCACACCCGGGGTAATTCCCAACCGTTATGATATTGTGGGGTGATCATTTTGCTGGCTTCCGGATCATTTCTGAACAGGCCTTTATCTTTATCCCAGAAGATCTTGCGTTCGGTGCGGAAGGCAATATTCCCCATGTGCGCATTAACCGCAGCCACACTGCCGCTTTCAATCGGGCATTTGAGATCTTCCAGTTTTCTGGACTTTACGGCAGCCACAAAATTCTCTGCGTGTTCCACCAGCGGATTGCCGATCCTCGGTTGCTCTGGGAGCATCTCTACTTTGTATTTTCTGATGCCATCGACATTTTCTGTTTCCGAGATCACTTCCCAACCCTGGCGATTGACTACCAGTGTGGCATCATTACCGATAAAAGCGATGCCTTCGCTACGTCCGTAGTTGCCGAAATCCAGTCCGGTACCGTGTTCCCAAAGCATATTGAAGCTGTCAAATTCGTAGATAGCCTGTAAAGTATCGGGTGTTTGCTTCGCATCATCCGGGAAAGCGAACTTACCACCGCCGGCAGTAACGGAGACCGGAGCAACTGCATTCATGGCGAAAAGCGCAATATCTATCTCGTGTACCCCCCAGTCGGTCATCAACCCGCCGGCGTAGTCCCAATACCAACGAAAACTGCCGTGGAAACGGTTTTGATTAAATGGGCGCTTGGGTGCCGGTCCCAGCCACATATTATAATCGACCTCAGTGGGCGCTGCCGTATCGGGCTTTACCTCCAGACCGTTTACGCCTCCCCGGTAAGACCATACCTTAACAATACTGATCCGCCCCAGTTTGCCGCTTCTTACAAAATCGATAGCATGGGCATAGTGCTGGCCACTTCGCTGCCACTGCCCCACCTGTACCATCCGCCCGTATTGACTGGCGGCCTGACGCATAATTCCACATTCAGCAATGGAATTCGCCAGCGGTTTTTCCACATATACATCCTTTCCCGCCTGACAGGCAGCCACCATTGGAAGACAATGCCAGTGATCGGGCGTGCCGATTATGACTGCGTCGATATCCTGACGTTCGAGGAGTTTGCGGAAGTCCTTATATTGATCCGGCTTTTGCCCTCTGATCGTTTCTGCCTCGGCAGTACGTCGGTCAAGTACCCGTTGATCCACATCACAGATGGCGACACAGTCTACCTCCGACATTTCCAGGTGAGAACGCATATTGGTCCATCCCATACCATTGGCACCGATGAGACCGAAACGGATCTGATCGCTGGGCGCAACTGAGGTTCGTTTTGCAGCTATTGCCTCATTTGGCAATCCGCCGATGAGTCCGAAT
>JAGQXH010000332.1 GCA_020436695.1 Lewinella sp.
TGTACAGCTGCTTGCTTCCCAGATGGTTGGTGGTAGTGTGCAGCCTGCGGTGGTGTTGCCTTTTTCCGAAAAACTCAACAAAAAAGGAAAGCACGTAGGACATGCTGCCTTCGATGAAGATAACTCTACGGTTTACTATACCATTTGTGAATATACCAATATGACTGATATCCGTTGCGATATTTATCGCAGCAATGTCAGTGGAGATGAATGGTCTGCACCCGAAAAGCTGGAGATCAACGATGAAGAATATACCTCTACCCAGCCTTCTGTCGGTTATGATGGATTGACGGGCGAAGAGTATCTGTATTTCGTATCCGACCGGGAAGGAGGTCTGGGAGGACTCGACATCTGGTACAGCAAAATATTGGAAGGTGGCAGTCTGAGTGCGCCCATGAATATGGGCGATGCCATCAACACGGAAAGGGATGAAGTAACTCCAAGCTGGTACGGTGCTACCCGCACTATGTATTTCAGTACCAATGGCCGGCAGACCTTAGGTGATTTCGACGTATATCAAACCCGCAAAGTGATGGGTGGCTGGTCAGAACCCGAAAATCTCGGTGCTCCGATCAACAGTAGTTACTCCGATATATATTATCAGCGTACCCGCGATGGACAGACGGCTTACCTGGCCTCCAAAAGGCAGGTAGCCAACGCTATCTACTGGGAAGAGGGCCTCGAAGCCTGCTGCCATGATATTTACCGCACGAATGTAGATATGCTGGAACTGCTGGCTCGTACCTTCAATAAACTCGATCAGACGGCCCTTCTTGGAGCCATGGTGGAGTTGATCGAGATCGCTCCGGACGGCAGCGAGCGGGTAGTAGGTATGCTGACCAATTACAACGGCAACGATTTCATGTTCCCGCTCGAGAGAGGAAAAAAATACCGGATTACAGCCGCTAAAGAGAATTTCACTGGTGATATCGCCTACATTGATACCAATGATCCCAAGTACGCGGATAAAGATCAGATCCAGCAGGATCTCTATCTCGAACCCGGCATCGTACTCGATGTACTCACGTTCATGGAGATCGATTCCTCGGAACTGACCGGCGCTACGGTTTCCCTGTATCAGGTGGGGCCGGACGGCGAAGAGGTCCTGGTATCTACCCTGGATAATTTTGAGGATAATAAGTTTGAATTTATCGTCAAAAGAGACAAGAAATATATTGTAAAAGGTACACGCCCCGGCTTCTATCCCGTGGAGGCTGAAGTGGACCTGACCGGTCCGGAAATGGCGGAAGTTACCCGTGTGGAGCGTCGTCTATACTTCCCGCAAGAGCTGGAGATCCTGGCTTATGACAATGAAAAGGAAACGCCGCTGAACAACGTAACCATCGAGTTGTATCGCCTGACCCCAGATGGGGAAGAGATCCGGGTAGATTCGCTGACCAACAACCAGGGGAACGACTTCCTCATTCCGCTCAACCTGAGCAATAAGTACCGGGTTAAAGCCAAACGGCCGGGTTATCTGCCGATAGAAGAGGATTTCGTCTTTACTCCGGAAGAACTGGAAAATTCCGGTGGCCGGGTACTGCGGGAGATCCGCTTAGACCGCAAGCCGCCTTGGGAATTTCTGCCGCTGGCGCTCTACTTCGATAATGATCATCCCGATCCGCGCACATTGCGTAGAACGACCAATAAAGAGTATATCGAGACCAATATTGCATACTATGAGAAAAGAGATGACTTCATTAAAGAATTTACGGAAGGTATGAGTGTAGCCGAGAAATTTGCTCCTACCAAACGTTTTATCGACTTCTTCGATCGGGATGTACTCGGTGGTCGCCTCGAATTGATGGCCTTCTCTGAAGAATTGCTGACCTATCTACAGGACGGCAATTCCATCAAGATCAGCATCAAGGGATACGCCAGTCCGAGGGCTACCACCGCTTACAACCGGATACTCAGTATGCGTCGAATCTCAAGTGTTAAGAACCACTTCAACAATTACAACGAAGGCGCATTTTTGCCATATATCCGGTCCGGCCAGTTCCTGTTTGAAGAAGAGGCCCTGGGCGAATCAACGGCCGACCTGAGACTGGTAAGCGAGGAGTTGAATGACCTCAAAGGTTCTGTGTACAGTATTTCTGCTTCTTTGGAAAGACGGGTTGAAATCACCAACATAACTATCGACGAGAAAACTGCATCCAAAAACTGAGCAACAGTGAGATTCATCCCGTGAGTTAAAAATTATAAGAACATGAACTGCTTTTATTCCCAAAAATTGCTTCCTGGTTGGAGGACCTGGTTGGCGTTGATCTGCGCGCTAACCATTAGCCGGGCGGCCCGCGCAGAAGGGACAAGACAAGTTGCGCCTTCCCCCGCAGATTCCATAGTTATGCTGGAAACCAACCGGCCTGACTTTGGAAATTTTGCCGCCTACGGTGGACCCGATGATAGCCGGCTGGCGGTCACCATCGCCAACCCCACGGAAATACTGTATATCGGTCTTTCCGGAGAACATAATGATGAAGGTCGCATATTTGACCTCGGCCGCAGCCGGTACCGGTTTCGCATTGTCAACCAAGCCGGTACAGTGGTTCACGGCCCTTTCCTTATTGACAACTCTACCGCAAATGTTAAGAGCTGGACTAATTCTCAGTTCGGCAATTATGATGTAAATGCTACCCAGAACGGCTTCCTGATCTACCAGTTCGCCCCCGGGCAGGCCGGAGATTATTACATCCAGTTTGAGGATGTAATAGGTGACGGTAATTCCAAAGTTAATATTGCCTTCTGGGATTTTACGGTAACCAATAACGGACAGCCGATACCGGGTCGTATCTGGTCGAAGAACTGGGCTTTCCGTACACCGCCGATGAATACGGATCAGCTTCCGGACTGTGAATGGGACCGGCCTTTCAACGGCGTTCTGTACTCCTACACTACGGACGGTTTCGTTTCCCGGATCGATTTTAACGATTCCGGTTTTCAGGGCCTTTCCTTCAACGTGGCGTTTAACAGTACGGGTCCGGGCAATACGGGTAACCTGGAAAGAGATCGTCAGTCCATCGCCGGGTTCAATGCTACCGCTTTTTCCGCTGAACATAAGATATTTTTGAATGAGCCGGATCCGGTCGTTTTCCCCGATGGAGAATGCGGCACACTCGAACCTGCCGCTACTTTCAGTTGTGCCGGCGAAGGCTTTTGCCTGGAGGTGACCGTATCCGACCCCGGACAGGTAGAGATCGTGATCGATTTTAATCAGAACGGCGTATTTGATCCCGATAGTCAGGATGTGAGCCTGGTACATGATTTCGATCCGGATAACCTGACGGATTGTGTACCCTGGAACGGATTGCGTGGAGACAGTTCTGCAGTCGCCTTTGGCGATACCGTAGACTTGTTGTTCACATACACCCGTGGGGTCCAGCACTATGCCGTGTATGATGCAGAATTCCTAAAGAAAGGTTTTTGCGTAGAAACTATCCGCCCGGTATGCGGTCAGCTTAATGACAACCGCCTTTTCTGGGATGATCGCGGGATATTGGACGACTCCGGTACCAACCAGCCTAAAGACGGACGTGGAGGCTGCGAATGTGGTACCGATAACTGCCGTACCTGGACCAATTTCAATATTAATGTGGATAATTGTGCAGACCGGGATGATGAGTTGACGACGGGTTACGGCGATAAGAATACGCTGAATACCTGGTGGTTTGCCAGCAGCAGTCTGGTTACCCGTGCCGATATCCCCTTGTTGAGCTGTATGATCGCCGGGGAACAAACGATCTGTCCGGGTTCGACCACCGAGTTGACCGTTAGCGTTTCCGGTTCATTTGACACCTTCACTTACTCCTGGTCCGGGCCCAACGGATTCACCAGTACTGACGCCAGTACGGGGCCGCTGACGGTAGCCGGAGAATACTGTGTGACCGTAACCAACCCTGTAGGATGTCAACGGGTATGTTGTGAGGAGGTTATTTTGGGAGAAGTGCCGACTCTGAATATTACCGTGACCGATGCGACCTGTGATGCAGTAACTGACGGTGCCATCATGGCTACGGCCAGTGGAGGAAGTGGGCAGTATGAATTCTCTCTGAATGGCGGACTGGTGCAGGATAACGGCGATTTTCCGGCTTTGTCGTCCGGAGAGTATGTGCTGGTGGTCCAGGACCTGATGGGCTGTGCCGATACACTGACGGTGACGGTAGGTACCGAAGATGCGATCGATCTGGATTATCCGGATGATCTTTCTATTTGCCGGGGATGGTCTGCCGGGATTGACTTTACCGGAAGCGCTACTGGCCTGAGCTTCAGTTGGGAACCAACCACCGGCGTCAGTGATCCAACTTCTGCCAAGCCGACCTTTTCGCCGGAGGTAACTACAACTTACACCGTAACGATCAGCAAAACCGGCTCTCCGGAATGTTTTATTCAAGATGTGGTTGAGGTGATCGTTTCGGAAGATATGAACCTGCAGGTAAGTGGGATGATGAGTGGCTGCGAGGCGGTGACTATGCTTACTGCTTCCAGTGACCGGCCGGTTAATTTTACCTGGCTGGATATGAACGGTACCGAGATCGGCACCGGCGAGACTATTACACTCCCCTTATCGGGAACGACCACGTATAAACTGCGTGGAGAAGATGCCGACGGATGTATTCAGGAAACAGAATTTACGCTGACCGGCGGACCGGTGGATGTATCTCTGCCGGATACCCTGGCAGTATGTTTGGGTGAAGAGGTCATACTGGAGGCCATCAACCAGGATCCGGATGATCAGTTGACCTACAGTTGGACACCGACCAACCTTTTTGCCGGAGGAACGAACACCGCTTCACCGGATTACATTGAAACGCCGGGCGTGAATAATGTATTTGTAACCATCTCCAACCAGTTTGGCTGTACTTACACGGATACCGTTCACATTGCAGTATTCGATGATAATGCAACTTTTGATTTTGTGAGCGAGGTGCAGTGTGATGGCGCTACGGTGGTGTTTACCAATACCAGTTCCGGTGCGTTCGGATTTATTTGGGATTTTGGCGACGGTACGACCAGTACGGAGGTCAGCCCGACCCATGTATACGGCCAGGGCGGCACGTACACGGTACAACTTACTTCTATCTATGATGCTTCCTGTGTTGGCATCAAAATGATGGACGTAATGGTAACCGAGCCGGAGATCGTAGTTGACTTTCCGGATGCCATATTCCTTTGTCTCGGTGATTCGACAACTATTACCTTTACCGGTGATCCTACTGGTCTTAGTTTTAGTTGGGAACCGACTACCGGTATTGACGACCCAACATCACCCAATCCTACCTTTTCACCGACAGTTAGTACTACCTACACGGTAACGATCAGCACCACTACCTCTCCTCAATGTTCCATTCAGGATATTGTGGAGATTACGGTTTCTGAAGATATGAATTTACAGGTGAGCGGTATGATGAGTGGCTGTGAGCCGGAAACTACCTTGACTGCTTCCGGCACCGGAGTGGTGGAATACACCTGGCTGGATGTTAATGGAGATGAGTTAGGGTCTGGTGATACGATTAGGCTTCCCCTATCGGGAAATACAACTTACATCCTCCGGGGAGAAGACGCACAAGGGTGTATTCAGGAAACTCCGTTCACGTTGATGGGAGGCCCGGTAGAGGTAACGCTACCGGATACGCTTGCGGTCTGCTTCGGTGAGGAAGTAATACTGGAAGTGACCAATCAGGATGAAAATGATCAACTGACCTACAGCTGGACGCCGACGAACTTATTTGCCGGTGGAACGGATACCGCTTCGCCGGACTATATTGAAATGCTTGGGGTAAATGATGTGTATGTAAGCATTTCCAACCAGTTCGGTTGTACCTATATGGATACCGTACATATTGCCGTTTTCGATGCAAATGCCATGTTCGATTTTGAAAGTGAAGTCCAGTGCGACGGCGCTACGGTAGTTTTTAATAACACCAGTACCGGTGCTTTCGGTTTCGTGTGGGACTTCGGCGACGGTACCACCAGCACCGAGGTCAATCCCACCCACGTATATGGACAGGAAGGTACCTATACCGTCCAGCTTACTTCGATTTATGAGCCTTCCTGCATCAGTGCCAAATCGATGGATGTAATGGTGACCGAGCCGGAGATCGTTGCTGATTTTACCTACGATCTTACCGAATGTAGTTCTGACAGTGCCTCGATTACCTTTACCGATGCTTCCACCAACTCCATGAATAATACGGTTTCCTGGATGTGGAGCTTTAGTGACGGTCAGACGTCTGATGAGCAAAATCCTACGGTTACTTTTAATCAGAGCGGAGAGATCACGGCAAAACTTACCATTACTTCCGATAACGGATGTATGGCTATGGTAACGGAGACCATCGATATTCAACTGGTGGATCTGAATTTGCCGGATGGTGAAATAAATCTCTGCTTTGGTGAAAGCGTAGTATTGAATCCCGACGGCAATCCGGATTATATCTATACCTGGACGCCGGCTGCCGGCCTGGATGATCCTACGGCTGCCAGCCCGACGGCCACTCCCACCCAAACAACGCAATATACGGTTACCGCGCTTAACATTGCCGGTTCTGATACCTGCGCTGTCACCGCTATCGTTACGGTGAATGTTTCCGCGCCCATCAATTTCGATCTGGGAGATGACGTCACTACCTGTGGAGAGGATGTTGTGGTTAGTTATACGGCCGATGTACCGGTAACGGTGCAGTGGACCAGTGCTAACGATGGTGATCTCGGTACCGGTATGTCGATCACCGTAAATCCCCTGCGCAGGGATACCATTTTTGCAGTAGCCACGGATGCTGCGGGCTGTACGGACATGGATACCCTGGTCATTGTCGATCAGGGGGTAGATGTGGTAACCGACCCGGAAGGCCCGATCATGACCTGTAGCGACCAGGAAGTGATGATCACGATCGTTAATCAGGATCTGATGGATCAGCTGACCTATTCCTGGTCACCGGTAGAGTATATTATCTCCGGTGCCGATGAAGCGACAGTGACTGTGGTCGTGGTGGATGGTACTGTAACATTCCAGGCCATTGTGACCAATCAGTTTGGTTGTTCCGATACCGTGCTTGTGGATGTCAATGCCGTACCATTTAACCCCAATCTGCCGGATACGGTATTCATATGTCCCGGCACCCCAATGGAAATCAACCCGGATTTTGTGTCCGGATACAGTTATCAATGGTCACCGGCTGAAGGGCTGGATGATCCTAATGCATCCAATCCTGTTTTCACTGGCGATCAGACGACTGTTTACTACGTGACGGTGACGGATGATAGTCAGACCATTTCCTGTGAAACTATGGATTCGGTAGTCGTATTCGTATATCCGGATATTAATCTGATGACCTTTGGTGATGATACGACCTGTGAGCCTACCGGCGCCAGCCTTAGCGCTACGACGGATGTGCCCACTGCAATGATCACCTGGTATGATGATCCGGGGCTGACCAATGAGATCGCGACGGTTACTCCTGATCAGGTGGTAAATATTAATGATCCGCTTCCGACCGGTATACATGTATTCTCAGCGGTAGCTGTTGACCCTGCGACCGGTTGTACGGATACCAGTACGGTAACGATCGAAGTGATCGATATTACCAATCACCTGCCGCCTACCGCGATCGACATATGTTCCGGTGATGTCACTCCGCTGAATCCCGGTGGACATCCCGACCTGGTATACGAGTGGACGCCGACCGACAATCTGGATCTGGTCACCAATGGTCCGCATAACCCGATCTTTACCGGTACGGACAGCATGACCTATAACCTGGTGGTCAGCGATACGCTGAATGGCTGTTCGGTGGAACTGACCGTAATGGTCAACGTGGCACCACCGATCAATCTTACCGCCAGCGGAGATACTATGCTGTGCATGGCGGTACCTATCCCGCTTACAGCTTCATCAGATGCCGCTAACCTTACCTTCGCCTGGTATGATAACCCGGACGGTATCGGTGATCCGGTAGCTACGGGAGCCGAGGTGATGGTAACGCCGCCAAGCGGTACGACAATCTACACGGTGATCGCTACTAATTCGATCGGCTGTACGGAAACGGACTCTGTACGGGTAGAATTGACACCGATCATGGCGGAGATCACGCCGCCTCAGGTATTCTGTGAGCCAACCGAGGGGATCACTATTATGGTAACCAACCTCGACCCGGAGGTAGAACTGACCTATCAGTGGGCTCCTGCGGAAGCGGTTGATCCGGATCAGGGCCCCATCGTAACGGTGGATCCCGCCATAGCTACTGATTACGCTGTGACCGTAACCAATCAGGAAGGCTGTGAAATGGTACTGACCACAACCGTTGAAATAGTGGATCTAAGCAATTTGACGATCACTGCCGATCCGATTGATATTTGTCTTGGAGAGTCCACTACTATTACCGTAAGCGGCTGCGAGGACTGTACCTATACCTGGACCGGCCCCGGCACGATCGATCCGCAGGACGGACCGATAGTAACGGTTACGCCGGATGAAGATGGTGAAGTGGTGTATACGGTAACGGTAGAACTGAACGGCTGTATGGAAACACTCTCTATCCCCATTAAAGTAACGGAACTGATCTGTACCAGCGAATATTTCTTCCTGCCGAATGCTTTCACCCCGAACGGCGATAATATCAATGATGAACTGCGGGTGAGAAGTAACTTCCTGGAAAAGATCACCGGCTTTGAATTGCAGATCTTCAACCGCTGGGGCGAACCGGTATTCAAGACCGAAGACCCGCTGGCAGCCTGGGACGGTACTTATAAAGGCAAAGAACTACCGCCGGATGTGTATGGCTTCTTTATGAATGTAAGTTGCCCGACGGGCGAAGAAGTACATACACAGGGAAATATCAGTTTGTTGAAATAAAGGGATTGTTTCGCAGCGAACCTTGGGATTGATAATAGGCAACCAGACCGGGCTCCTGCGGAACAACTCCGGTAACACTTAGGATTACGAT
>JAGQXH010000333.1 GCA_020436695.1 Lewinella sp.
CTATTGGGCCGATATCATTCTGCTGGACCCGGAAAAAAACTGGACGGTGGATAAGTCCAATATTCACTACAAATGCGGCTGGTCGCCATTTGAGGGACATACCTTCAAGGGGGAAGTGGAAGCAACCATGGTGAGTGGGCATCTGGCCTATCATGATGGGCAATTTGATGAAGGCAAAATGGGAGAAAGGATGTTGTTTTCCAGGTAATTATTATTGCAAAAATGGCTGGAAAACTTTGCCTACTGGGTCGAAATTCAGTGGTGGGTATTTATTCTGGGCGGTGTGTTGGCTCTGGGTATTGCATTGTTGACCATCAGTTACCACATTATACGCTCGGCCCGGGCTAATCCGGTGGAGGCTTTGCGGTATGAATGAGGTTGGGCGCTGATATCTAAACATCCATCTACATTTCCGACATTACCCGGACGGCCTCCTCCAACTGCTCATCTTGCGGAGTAATTGGATCGTCGCTCGCTGTAATGTCCGGATAAACGCCTATGCCTTCCAGTATCTCGCCATCAATCGCTACCTCATTGACGGCCAGATAAAGCAGGCTGTTATCGGGGAGAAAAAAGATGCGCCCGGCGGTGACCGCTCCGGCGGTTTTTTCTCCGATGACCGGACCGATGTTGTATTTTTTGAATCCATAGGCCAGGATCTCCTTACCACTGCGCGATCCATTATTGATTAACAGCCCTACCGGTTTTCTCCACTGGGTGGAAAATGTTCTGGATTGTCTCTGCCGGTCATAAAAGACCAGATTGGGGATATTGCGGTTAAATATATTGAGATACTCCGGGCTGGCACCACCCCAGCCGTCGCGGATATCGAGTATGAGGGCATCCGCCTGGGCAAGATCACCATATAAGAGTTGTTCCTGCAGCAATTCATAATATTGCCGTCCGGCAAAAGACCACATATGGATATAGGCGATCTTTTTTCCGTTTTTTTCGATCAGGCGGGCACTCTGCCGGCAGGCCTCCTGCATTTCTTCCTGTGCCCTGACCATTCGGGGAGTGACATCCACTAAAATAGATTGTCCTCCCCGCTTGATGGGAAAACTAATATTTCTATCCAGATTTTTCCTCAAAACGGCAATGGAGTAAACCTCCCTATCGAGATATTGCATCACATCCCCCTTCAATAAACCGGCAGCCTGGGCCGGACTTCCATCCAATACGCCTACTACCACGATCTCTTTGTTATGTCGCTCCGTCAATAAACCGATGCTTGGATACTGCACGCCATCGGCGCCGAAAACCGCCTGTACATTGGGTAGCGGTTCAAAAATGCCGGCCAAATGGAAATAGGTATGATCGTCCTGCGTGTGATAAGAAGTATGTGAAGTATGAAATTCGGCCAGATAGTCTCTGACTAAGCGGTCAAAACCGGCTCTGTCCGGAACCATAAGTACCTGCTCCCGGTATTTAGCGGTGAGTTGGGGAAAAGTTTTTTGGATAAAGGCTGTATCGTAAAAATGAATACGGACGGTATCCGACAATGCATCAAAGAGTTGCTGGTAAGTAAAGCTTGGTGGGATGGCGGTTACATCGATCTTATGCTTACTACTGGTGCAACTACATAGCATCACTAAGTAAAGCAGGCAGGCGATGAGGATGGTATTTTGATAGCGCATAGAAACTGATAACAAAACAATTACTGAAAAATTATGGCTCGACCAAAGGACGATCCGATGACAAAAGAAGCACTTTTTTTTTTTG
Source organism: Lewinella sp. (assembly GCA_020436695.1). Lineage (GTDB taxonomy): Bacteria > Bacteroidota > Bacteroidia > Chitinophagales > Saprospiraceae > Flavilitoribacter. Next base: position 1,723 of record JAGQXH010000333.1, read on the forward strand.
CTAAAAAACTGCCTGGTATGCTGTTAAGCTATGCTGACGTGCAACTGCTTTTGTACAAAACAAAATCAGAGTAGTCAGTATATGCTGATCCGGTAGGTTTTGTGATTCACAAAACCTACCGTGCATCAGTATAAAATTCGTATATTTACCCCTATCCAAATGGACCAATCAAAAGCGGTAAACACAGATTGCAGGTATGGCTGCCCCGAACACATCGGATATCATTGAACTCATTACCCATGGCGACACTTCTGCGGCTCTGACCGCGATTGAGCTTTTGGTTAAAGAGCAATGCCCGCAACGCATTCGCGAAGTGATCATTTTGCAATCCCGCTACAATCTGGCCCGTTCCGAATATGAGGTCATCGGTAGCATGACCGAAGATAAGTTTAAGGCGGAGGTAAATGGGCTCAACTTTACTTTATTAAACCTGGTACAGGAAATTGCCGGTACGGATGAAACGGATGATCAGGATACGTCTCAGCTCCGGCCTTATCATTGTTATACCTGTGATCGTCGCGAGCAGGAGATGGAGTTTAAGACTTTCGTGCAACTGAAAAAGAACGAAAACCTGCACTTCTATTATCTATACGGCGGAAACCGGCAATCACACCGGGGTTTTGTCAAGCGTATTGCCTACGAAATAGAAGGCCGTGCCAAAGACTATCTTCAGCCCGGCATCAAACCGGCCTGTGAGGTATTGAAGTTGAGTATGGATGCCGTTACACACCCCGATTTCGATATTTACCGCATTACTTTCCTTTCGGATCTTTTTCAGGTCTTCGGCATCCCGGTCCAAACTTTAAACAATAATACTAATCTGCTGGAAAGCACCATCGCAGATTTACTGGAAAGCCCCAAACTCAAAGGATGGCGGGCTCCGAATGTAGTATGTCTGTATATCAGGATCAGCCATGAAGATTGGGATAAGGAGAATTGCATCCAAGCAGCCCGTTGGTTCATCAATGAATTTTGTCAGGCAGAAATGCCGGAAGGGCATCCTGAGTTTTTGTTCTTCTTTGGGGTAGAATACCGGGAGAACCAACCGCAGGTCCGTGAGGAAGTGGAAAAGGCAGTACATGAAAGCCGGCATTTTGACTTGTTTTCCGAATTAAAGAATGTCACTCCCGATCATATCGACAGTTGGCTGGATAAATACTATATGATCGAGGAAGAAATGGACCTGAACCGGGAAGACTTCAAGGAGCAACTTTTCCGGGAGAAAGAAGCAACCAATATGGTGACCATTGAAAAAGGCCTTAAACGCCTGATCGATGAATACAATGCTACACAATTCACCAATAGATGATATCGATCCGCAATAACCCATTACCCGACTTTAAAGCCGAAAATTACCTGTTGCTTGACCCCGGTCTGCAAAAGGCTGTTGAAGTGGCCATCGCACTCAATCAGCCGCTGTTGCTGACCGGAGAACCCGGTACCGGTAAAACCCGGCTGGCCCATAAGATCGCCTACGAACTGGCCACTTATCATAAAGCACATCAATTTTTGCCGAGCCCACTGGTCTTTAACACCAAAACGACTTCTTCTGCCCGGGATCTGTTTTACACTTATGATGCGTTGGGACATTTCCAGGATGCGAATATCAAACGTTCAGTAGGAGAGGAGAGCAAAACGATGGCTGATTTCATCGAATTGCAGGCCTTCGGCAAGGCGATCGCGCTATCACAGCCCGGACAGTTAAAAGACATTCCGGTGCAGTTGCGGCTGGAGGGCCACGAAGAAAGCGGTGCGGATCTTCCTGCTTACAGCAGTGTGGTGCTCATCGACGAGATCGATAAGGCACCGCGGGATTTTCCCAATGATATATTGCATGAAGTGGAATACCGGCAGTTTCAGATCAAGGAAATGGGCAATGCCGGCATCAAATATCATCCGGAGCAGCGGATCGTGGTCATTATGACCAGCAATTCGGAAAAGAACCTGCCGGATGCTTTTTTGCGGCGCTGTATCTTTTATCACATCCCCTTTCCAACACACGAACAGTTGAAACAAATTATCGATGCCCAACTGGAACTGCGCCCGAACGAGAACGGGAAAAAATTGATGGACGAGCTGATCGATCTGTTTATGCAGGTGCGCAAGCAATCCGTCCGCAAAAAACCGGCTACCGCTGAATTGATCGCCTGGATGCGATTGCTGGCAGTTGATGGCGTCTTTGAGGCAGAAAAACAGCAAAAAGGACTCGATTATCTGGCGGATTATTTGTCGATCATCGTCAAAACCAAGGAAGACCGAGATGAGATCAGTAAGATGTTGAAGGTTTGATAAAGGAGATATGGAGACCTTTCGATCGTGTTTCTCAAAGCTGCGACATCTTCCTGATAAATTTACACTACCAAATATCCTGTCCTCCCTAAATCCCAACGTCCAAATATCCCTAAATCCCAATGTCCAAATATCCATAAATCCATAAACCCATTTCCACCAATAACCCACATATCACTTTACCACTGGATGGCCTCCTGGAAAGACTCCGGCAAAGCGGTGAGTTTCAGGTAAGCCCGGCCGATCGGATCCGGGTGATCCGGGTATTGGAGACCCATGGCAGCGATTATCTGGACCGTCCCGAAGCATTGAAATTCCTGCTGGCTCCCCTGCTGGCCCACAGTGAGGCAGAACAGGAACTGTTTTACACCATTTTTGATAATTACCTCGAAGAAGCCGGGAAATGGGAGCCGCCGATGGAGGAGTCTTTACCTCCACCCTCGCCTTTGTTAGGGAGGTATGTCTGGTGGATACTGGGTGCTTTGGGTGTACTGTTTATCGCTTTCATTATTTCCATTATCATTACAAAACACGATCCTCCGGCCTGGGGCATCATTGCGCCACCCAAGGCACACCTGGATTCTACACTGAGTATCCGCAATGCCGGGGGAGATCTGGATACCAACAGGTTCAGCTATCACTGGGCGATCAGGGATGAAGCCACCAATACGGTAGAATTGCAGGATAGTCAGTTGCTGGAATGGCGACCGAGGATCAGTGATCTTGGAGGTGGCCCCCATAAAATAGTTGATTTTCGCGTCATCGACCGGTCGGACCGGCAGGAGGTACATCGCTCACAAAGTCCATTACTGTTAGTGTGTCCGCCGGGGGAGCGGCCCGTTATTCAAAAGATAGACCTGCCGAAAGAAGAGATCCGACCCGGACAGCCCGTTACTTTTCGCGGTATTATAGAAGATGATGAAAACCTGTCCTACGAGTGGCGTTTAGAGGACAGTATACTGACCGATCAGAGAACCTTGGTCTATACCTTCGATGAGGTAGGTAAATATCGCATCCGATTGACCGTTCGCGATACGACCGCTGCCACCATTTGTGCGGGAGATAAACTGCTGGAAATAAATGTACAGGAAGAGGAAGAACCGTTGGCTCTGCTTTCTTTGATGTCGCTGAAGAAAGACTCACTGGAACCGGTGGCCTATTTTCGTTCCTGGCTCTGGTGGTTCCTGTTGCTGCCATTAGGACTTTGTGTATACGCCTGGTGGCGCTGGTGGGAGCATAAAAAGAAAATGGAGCGGGAACGGGAAAAAGCCCGGGAGGCTAAAATTGCGGCAGCAGTGGCCCGTGATCAGGAAAAGAAACAGCCACCCTTCATTATTCCGTTCAGTGATCAGAACCAGTATATTCAGCGGGATGCAGTATCCCAGCGCCTGGCGGATGCTCTGCGGCAACGACAGGAAGGGCGAAGAAAGCAACTGGACGTAGCCTTAAGTCTGGAGGCTACGGTTGGGCAGGGCGGTTTTCCAAGTCCCCGCTACCGCTTTGATCATCAGGCTACGGAATATCTCTTTCTGATTGATCGGCAGGCACCGGGCAGTCATCAGTTCGACTTATTTCATTTTCTGGTAGATGAACTCCACCGGCAGGAAGCATACATAGAGACTTTCTATTACGACACAGAGTTTTATCGTTTCTGGAATGGGCATCACCCGGAAGGGGTAAGTATGGAAGTGTTGCAACGCAACTATCCCGGCCATCGGCTGGTAGTGCTGGGGGACGCCCATGCTTTACTTGATCCTGCCGGACGTGGACTGCCGGACGTCAAAGCAAATTATACGGCTGCCCTGAATACCTGGAAGCAGCGACTGCTGGTCAGTCCGTTGCCACCACTTTCCTGGACCTTCCGCGAGCGGGTTTTGAATAAATTGTTTGCTGTTTTTCCCGCTGATCTGGCTGGTTTGGAAGCGGCCGCCCATTTTATTGAATCCGACCTTAATTCGGAAGATCTCCCCGCATCTTTTCCGGAGTGGCAACGTCAGTTGGCCCGCAAGCGGGAAGATGCAGACGTGAACTACCGCGACTGGACCGACATCGGGGAACTGGAAGATCACTTCTCCGAAAGGAAAGACCTGATGACCTGGCTGCGGGCACTGGCCGTATATCCGAAACCCAACTGGGCTGTAACGGTGCTGATCGGCCGTGAGCTGGCCGGTAAAGGTGTAGTGGTCAATTACGACAACCTCCTCCAACTGGCCCGGGTGGAATGGTTGCAAACCGGTAGTTGGGATGAAACACTAAGACAGGAGTTACGGGATGGTGCCGACCCCGAAAGTCTGAGACTGGCCCGAAAAGCGGTAAAAGACGAACTGGAAAATATTCAAAAAGAAATTGCTCCGAACAGTTTTGCGGCCACAACACTGCAATCGCAACTGGCGGTACTGGATTTTGAACTGGAACCGGATTCGGAAAAGAGCAAAGACGCTCTTTTCTTGCTATTAAGCCAGGGACAGTTGAATGCACGCCAGATCGCTGAGTTGAACGAACACCTGCAACAGCATCTGGAGGAGCAGGGCAACACCGAAAAAAATGCAAACATTCATGATTTTGTAGCGCCTCAAGCGATCGAAGAAGAAAAGGTGGGGGATAATGAGGATCATATTTTTACGCGGCCGTTTTGGCAGGCTATTGCGGCAACGGCCTTGTTTTTTTTGATCACTTTGCTGTTAGCTGTAGCCGATCCAGCCCATCTTACCGGTAATTCGATGATGGTGAAAATGAATATGGAAGCCGATGATGCGGTATTGTTAAACAACAGCGGCGTAGATGCTTTTTATGAGCGTGATCTGACATTCTTTGATTCCCTGTTGCTGAATAGACCTGGGGCAAAAACTAACTTTGTCCCCATTCCGAGGTTTTATATAACCTCTGATTTTGAAGACGCCTGGAAGGGGGTGATGAAAAATCCTGGATCAGACATTAACCTGAATGATATCAAATTTGGGGATAATCCAGCCGCAATGGCATTTTTTAGCGAGGCACGTGCGATAGATCCGACTTATGATCTGATAGATCAGAATATGAACAGAGTGCTCTTTAATTTAGGCGTTGTCTTTTACAATACCGTGTTAAACAGCGATAAATGGTCGGTAGACTCCCTTAAAATTGCCGGCGAATCTTTTAAATACCTACTAAACAATGATTCATTACGTCAGGACGCCTTACATGCTCTCGGTCTTATCAGCTATTATCTGAACAAAAAAGGATCTATCTATGCTGATCAGTTTAGTCCTGCCATCCAATACTATGATACGTTAGCAGCCACCAATTATTTTGACACATTACGCCTTTATCCCAACCTGGAAACTTTCCTCAATCTGCGTCCCCGCATTCACTCGGCTCAGGCGAACTATCAGGAAAATGGGGATCTCAATCTCACTGTAGAATATACCAGCAATGCTGCCGATGCGCCATTGGAACTAAGAGCTATGATCGTGGATCGACGTCATGCGCTGCGGCGGGGGACTACATCCGTGGGTAAATCGATTCCTGAGAATGGCTCCCGCACTGACATTGTTACTTTGCCTGCTACAAGTGCAAGTCGCGGCAACACTGGTGATAGCATTCTGGTCTGGGTTTACAATACGGAGGAAAAATTACCGGTGGTGGAGTATGTATTGCCGTTTGAAAAGCGACAGTTGGAGGCTCGTCCCTATGATCAAAGGCCAGAACCATCGCAATCGACTCCATCGGTTTCGATCTTTAGACCTGGTCAAAACTATTGTATATCCAATATTCCGACTGCCGGTTTGGCGATGCGGAATCGTACACTTTCCAGAAAGGAATTAGATGAACTCAATACCTCGAAAAGTATTACCGAAGGAAGTAGTTTGTCTTCCCAAACGTACATACGTACTCTGAATTCCGGGGATGAAGTTCGATTAATCGGACAGACTGACCTGCAGTTTGAAGTAGAATTTCGTGGGAATCAAGGATATATATCAAAAGAGATCGCGGGAGAAATAACGCTGGAAAGCTGTGGAAGAGAACAGCAGTCTTCTCCTGCGTCTGACTTAGTTACCATCAAGGGAAGAATTGTGGATAATGGAAATGAACTTCCGTTAGATGGCGTTTCTATCATTTTATATGAGCGATCGGTTGATAATGGGTATGACAGAGATGTATTGGAGGAGGAAAGTGATTCACAGGGAAGATTCCAGTTTTCTGAGATAAACCCAGATACACATTATCGACTGGAAGTAAAAAAAACAGGCTTTGGCCTGATGTCGGAAGACCTAGCCAAAATACTTACCGGAAGAGAATGGTCTGGTAGACTCGTTGAGATCAACATATCCGACAAGATCTATAGGACTGCTATTTTAAACGGAAAATTATGGTTACAGGAAAACCTGGCTTATGACGTTGGTGAGGAGAGTTGGTGCTATGATGACAAACAGGAGAATTGTGAGAAATACGGTCGGCTATATAGTTGGGAAGCTGCCAATAAAGCCTGTAGTTCTTTAGGTGATGGATGGCGTTTGCCAACAGATGAGGAATGGAAGTCTTTGGTAGCATCACGCGGAGGATATATAGATGCATTTCAACAGGATACAATTGGTAGTCCCCAAAGGACCTTCTTGTCTTTGGTTCAAGCGAACTCTAATAGCTTGAATATATTATTCGGTGGTTGGGGGAACCCCACATGGAAATCGAGAATGATGGCTATAGAGGAATTAGGCGAGTTTTGGAGTAGTACATCAGCTACTACAGCCAAGGCCTGGAGATACAGTTTTAACAAGGGAAAGCAAATTGTTGAACGCAACCAACATGAAAAATTTCTTCGCTATTCGTGTAGATGTGTCAAAAATTGATTGATTCAATATTCGAAAAAAAAAGAGGCTGTCTCAAAAGTACGCTTTTGAGGCAGCCTCTAATTTTCGATACTACCTCATTGATGGTGACATGCCCCAGA
>JAGQXH010000334.1 GCA_020436695.1 Lewinella sp.
TTCGGTCATCCCAATATCCGGTATAAAGATAACGGCGAGCCCCTACATCCGGAATACATTACCATGGACGAATATGGCCGCCTATTACCTTCGGTTGAGCGTTTCCCTTCGGCTGTTGATGGCCGGGGCTTCAAACCACTAGCAGATTATGTGCATAGCAAGGGGTTGAAGTTCGGCATTCACATCATGCGGGGCATCCACCGCTATGCGGCTTTTAAAGATACGCCGATCAAGGATTCGGAATTTACGGCTGCAGATATCGCCGAACCCTGGGACACCTGCAACTGGTGCAACCATATGTACGGAGTAGATCCCACCAAAGAGGAGGCCGCTCAAGCTTATTACAATTCCCTGTTTGAACTTTATGCCGACTGGGAGGTGGATTATATCAAGGCCGACGACATGATGTTCCAGGATTACCACCGGGGTGAGATCGATATGATGTACAAAGCCATCCGCAATAGTGGCCGGCCGATGGTTTTAAGTCTGTCCTGCGGCGAAGCACCACTGGGACGGGCAGACCATCTGGCTAAAAAATCCAATCTGTGGCGTATATCTGCCGATTTCTGGGATGAATGGGACCATCTCCGGCATAGCTTCGATCTGCTCAATTCCTGGACATCGAGCCGTTCTGAGAATCACTGGCCGGATGCTGACATGCTACCGGTTGGCCGCATCTCACTAAACGGCAGACCACACGGTCCGGAAAGAATGTCCAATTTTACCGAACCTGAACATTATGCTTTAATGACGCTGTTCTCCATTGCCCGTTCACCTCTGATGTGGGGAGGAGATCCACTGACTACTCCCGTAGAGACGGTTGATCGCTTTCTGCGCAATAAAGAAGTCATCTACGTGAATCAGCACAGTGCCGACAACCGTCAGATCATCAACCACCGGGGAACAGCCATCTGGATTGCAACCGATCCGGAAACAGATGACCGCTTTCTCGCTCTATTCAATCTGAAGGATGAGAAAAGCCAGGTGGAATTTAATTTTGAGCTAGAATATCTCAGAGATGCCTATCTGGTCCGTGATCTGTGGGCACAACGGGATCTCGGCATTTTTGAAAAGTCTTTTAGTGCTGAACTACCCGCTCATGGTGCCGGCTTGTACCGGCTCAGTAGTAAATAATCCGGAAGATATTCAACTGAGTAATCTGAGACTATTTTTGTATTTTGACTCTCTCAATGCAATTTAGCCGGCAACTCCAAAAAACGGCTGCGAGCCCCGAGATCTTGACGATTAAGACGTTTGACAAAGTACCGCTTTATTATTAGCGTAACTCCTTTTTATGAGAAGCAAGCATTACGCCATTATTCTTGGCTTTATGCTGAGCATAACGGCAATATCCGCCCAACACACCAATTATCAGTTTCGCCATCTTACGGTCGACGACGGTTTGGCGCATACTGATGCCACCTGTATTGCACAGGATACGAACGGCTTTATCTGGATCGGTACTTATTTCGGGTTGAATCGATTTGACGGCTACGAACTTAAATCTTTCGTCAATGAGCGAAAATCTACCCAAAGTGCCTACCGTAATCGGATTAACGGCATGTGTATCGACGACGATAATAAGATCTGGCTGGCTTCCCAGGGTGGACTGGAATGTTTCGACATCACCACTGAGCGATTTTTACCCCTCGAATACCCGCAAAGTCAGAAAGATATTTTCAACAAAGAGATAATTGATGTAGAGGTCGGTCCGACTGGTCAGGTATTGATCAGTAAAAAAACGGGGTTTTCAATATTTCGCCTTGTAAATGGCAGTCAGCTGGAGCCCGTCGATCAGCCTGCCTTCCTGGATGATTTGGACTGTCACAATGTGGAGAGTGATACAAAAGGGAACTTCTGGCTGGCCACTTCGCAGGGTTTGATCTATATTTCAGCCGACCTTAAGGAAGTCCGGAAAATAGAGCTGGTCGATCAGTTTAATACCGTATTCAACTACCTCGACGATCTTTCTTTCGCTGACATACACTCATCCCAACTTTGGCTGACCACCGGCCCCTATCTTTTACACCTGGATATCTCAAGGCTGAATGCCGGACAGCACCAGGCAGTGGTTCATTCCATCGATCTGCATCGTGATCATCCCGAAGATGAAGTGCTCGGCAACCGCAATTCAACCCTCAATGCTCTTATCGCGGACAAAAACGGAAGTTTATGGATCGGAACGGCCTCCGGATTAATACATTATCAGACAACCGACGGTGCTACACGGGTCTATACCAGTGCATACCCGCTCAACAAATATGCGCTCACTTCCAAGCATGTTAATGATCTTTTTGTCGATTTTTCGGGCTGTCTCTGGATCACTACTTATGGCGGAGGCGTCAATTACCTGGATCTAAACCAGAAACAGTTTTATCTCTTGCAGCACGACCCCCTATTGGGAGATAACACCCTTTCCGGAAACTATGTCCGGGCATTACTCGAAGATGAACGAGGGAATATCTGGATCGGTACCCGGGAAGATGGGCTGAATTATTACGATTTCTCCACTCATCAATATACTTCCTATCGGCACGATCCGAATGATCCTTCCAGCCTGAGCAGCAGCGATATCCGTGCTTTGGCCTACGACGGTGCGCATCGCCTTTGGATAGGTACGGCCAAGGGAGGGATCAGCATCCTGGATGCTGCAAGCGGTAATTTCCATCATTTGCAACAGGAAGTTGAACCGTCACAGAGTCTCACCAATAACACCATTTTTTCCCTGACCAAAGATAAGTTCGGTCAAATGTGGGCCGGATCATGGCAACGGGGCCTCAATCGCATCCGGTATCAGAATGAGGACAATTATTCGATAGAGCAGATCATGAACGAAAGTGAGGGGGACTATCGGATCAGTTCGAACCGGACTTCTTATGTATTTGCCGATGAGATCTATCCGGAAGTGTTCGTTTCTACGGATAAAGGACTGGACCGCATATTTCTCAAACCGGACGGCAGTATTGAACGCATTGTGCATTACCGGGGTGAAGACGAACAGGATCATACCCTTAGTTCCAACTATATCTGGCCGGTGGAGCGGATCAATGATAGTACTCTTTGGGTCGGCACTATCGGTGGCGGTCTGAATAAATTGATACTGGACGACGCTAAAGACGGCTACTCTGCAGTCCACTTTTCCATTGAGGAGGGCGCTCCTTCTGCCGATATTGAAAGTATGTTATTGGATGAACACGGCCGGGTTTGGATGGGAACAAAAGGGATCTCCATGTTCAATCCGGCAACTGAGACTTTTCGCAATTTCGACATCAATGACGGTCTGCAAAGTAACAGTTTCAAGATCGGCGCGGCCTGTAAAGGAGCCAGTGGGCGGATGTATTTCGGCGGTACCCGAGGCATCAATTTTTTCTATCCCGATAGTATACGGCTAAACGAAGAAAAACCGAAAGTGGTACTTACCGATCTGGTGATCAATAACGCTTCCGTCAATTTGGGAGAAAAAAAGAATAAATGGATCATTCTGGATCAATCTATTAATGAGAGCGAATGGATACATCTCAGCCACCTGGAAAATAACCTGTCCATCAGTTTTGCCGCCCTGCATTATGCCAATCCGGGTAAATGTAACTATCGTTATAAGTTAGAAGGTTTCGATGAAGATTGGATCGCGACGAATGCCGGTAACCGGAAGGCTACCTACTCCAATCTGGACTACGGCGATTATGAGTTTAAAGTATCCGCATCAAACGGCGACGGCATTTGGAGTGATGAAGTCACCAGTCTCCGGATCTCTGTATACGCTCCCTGGTGGCAGACCGGTCTGGCGTATTTCTGCTATGCCCTGCTCTTTATGCTGGCGTTAGGCGGTATTTACTACGCACTGATCCGTTGGTACAAGCTCAAACAGGCTTATGAGATCAGTCTGCTGGAGGAAAAACAAATGAAAGAATTGCATCAGATCCGCCTGCAATTTTTTACTAATATCTCCCATGATTTCAAAACGCCGCTTACGCTGATCCTGAATCCCCTGGAGAACCTGCTTCATCAACAGGTTGGAGAGCGGAAAGCCCGGAGATACTTTCACCTGATGTACAATAACGCCAAACGATTGCTCCACCTCGTAAATGAGCTAATGGACTTCCGGAAGGTGGAAACCGGAGCATATCGCCTGGACGTCAGACAAGCCGATCTGGAGCAAACCGTTCGGGATATTATGGATAATTTTGATGAGCATGCCTTGTCAAAGGATATTCAATTCTCCTTTCAATCACTGCGCGATAGCTCCGAAAGTTACTTTGATCGTAATGTGCTGGAAAAGATCCTCATCAATTTACTGGGTAATGCCTTTAAAAACACCGAACCTTCCGGCACGGTCTCTCTGAAACTCTATGATCACTACGAGCAATTCCATCCTGAATTTGCTCATTCTTTTAAGATTAAAAGTGAATATCGATCCGATGTCTACTCCTGGTTGCATATTAAAGATACCGGGACGGGCATCCACAAGGATCATCTACCGCTCATCTTTGATCGCTATTTCAGTACGAACCGGGAAGGAGGAGCCGAAGTGAATACTGGTATCGGTCTGGCACTGGTAAGAAGTCTGGTGCTCTTACACAAAGGAGAACTATCCATTTACAGTGAAGAAGGAAAAGGCACGGAACTACTGATCGGCTTTCCTAATCAGGCTCGGGACTATGACCTGGCCAGAGAAAACAACGTACCACTCTCCAATGAAACTTTGTATCAGACCGTGCAGGATGAACTGCTGAACGTTGATGAAGTTGTAGCAGAATCCCTTTCTTTCCGGGATGCGCAGGATGCCTACCGGCCCCGGATACTCATCGTTGAAGATAACCGGGAGTTGAGGGATTTCATCCGGGACACCTTCGAAAAAGAGTTTCACGTCATTGAGGCGGGCGATGGAAAAGAAGGTCTCGCACTCGCCCGGAAGGAACCTCCCGACCTGATCATTAGTGATGTGATGATGCCCAAAATGGACGGCATAACACTCTGCGAGATCATTAAGAACGACGAGGTGTTGAACCACATTCCCTTTATTCTGCTGACGGCAAAATCTTCAGTTGAAAATAAACTGAAAGGAGTAGAATCCGGAGCGGATTACTATTTCACCAAACCGGTGAATATCCGGATGCTCCAGGCCACCATCCAAAATATCATCCATTCGCGCAGCAAGCTCAGGGAGCTCTACGTGAAGAATGCATTTTCCAAAGCCAGAGAAATGGCCGTCAATGAAAAGGAAAAATCTTTCATGGAAAACCTGGTGCAGATCGTGGAGGACAATATCGAAAACAATGATTTCGATGTTGATCAACTTTGCCGGGAGATCGGTATGAGCCGAACCAAACTGTATAATAAGGTGAAGAATATTACCGGAAAATCAGTTGGAGAACTGATCCGCAGTCTTCGACTCAAAAGGGCCGCTCAGCTCCTGGCCAGCGAAGATGTATCCGTTATCCAGGTCATGTTCCGGGTGGGCATTCAGAGTCAGTCCTATTTTGCCAAAGCTTTTAAAAAGGAATTCAACAAGACGCCGTCCCAGTTCGTAAAAGAGCTCGAACAAACTTAATATCAATCACTCACCGTTTTTTCATCGGTCAGGTTGCGGATGTCATCCCGGTGTTCCTGGAATCTAACCTTTAGTTTGTACTTACTGTTCATAGCCTTGATTACCGGCATAAACATGGTGTTCATCAATTCCACGGCTTTCTCCTGGGCCCGTTCCATCGAATTGTCCATACGGGCTTCCCGCCGGAATTCATCCCTTAGCAGGTTGAAGCTTTCGTTAAAGTTCACATCCTTCAGTTCCCGCAGCCAGCCGATATCCAGTTTATCGATCCTTGGGTATACTTCATGCGATAATATGGTAGGTTCCGGAAGAGTAACCGTCACTACGCCACTCTTTTCGTTGAGGTCGACTTCGAAATAATCATCGAGTTTGAAGCCGATCTTGAGGATACTGATGGCCGTTATTTCCACATCACTGGAAGAAACGCTAAAGCCCCATATCTTGGTTTGCAGCGTTTTATTAATGCCCTTCTTATCCCTTACTTCGAAGGTAGCCAGTTCAGCGATAGTTCGCTGTATTTTCTCCTCCATGATCCCCTTCGATCGTCCGAAATCTTCGATCGATGCCCGGTCTTTCAGGCGTTGCATCATGGGGCGCAGCGCTTCATTGATGCCCACCCCACAGGGGGTATCGGCATTATCCCCTTTAATGTACATCGTCCCGCCTCGGGTCTGTACCACCTGGGTGATGATCTGGGTGATCAGGAAGCAGGTATAGCGCGATGCGACCTGTTCCAAAGCGTCGGTCGCATTCGTCGATTCATTATCATACCAGGATTGATATAAGGTCGAAGTGGTATCTTTTAACTGGATGAAATCATTATAATACAGATCGCTCAGATAGGGATGTTGCCGTTCGTATTCCTGATAAACTGCCGTTTTCAGGCTGTCCGGTAGTCCCATTCTTTTGGCCACGTGATCTATTATGGAACGGTTGAGATTATACACCAGATCGTCGAACTCACGCCGGTAGCGCCTGGGATTTTCCAAAATGGCAACGGCATTCTCCGTATCGATCTTAGCATCGAAATCCGCCGGCAGATAATTGACCTGATATTCCTTCGGCACATTGGTAAAGGTACCTCCTCCACTACCCTGATAGTACCGGAACAACACCACTCCGACGAAACTCAGGATCAACACCAATAGCAGCAATCGGGCGGATTTCTTGGTACTAGTGGGTGAAGAAGAGGATGTTTTTTGTGACATTACTGCTTTTTTTCAAATTGATTATCCAAAATAATAATTTCTAATATGAAACGTGAGTTTCTCCACCGGTGTTCTATATTTACGAGCGCGAAAATTACGACTTTTATTTCTATTTTAGTCACAGACAACTGTAATTCAGGATGATCAATCCAAAGCTGACGATCAATTGCCGGGGAACCCTGCTGGACTTAACCGGCCCCGTGGTAATGGCCATCCTCAACATCAATGACGATTCCTTTTTTCCGGGAAGCCGTTTTACTGATCCGCAGCTCATTGTGGAACAGGCCGGGAGGATGCTGATGGATGGAGCCCAGATACTGGATGTCGGTGGGATGTCATCTCGTCCGGGAGCTCCGGTAATCGAAGAACAGGTAGAACTTGACCGGGTACTTCCTGTGGTCGAATTACTCCAACAGATGTATCCCAAAGCCATCATTTCCGTAGATACGGTCAGGGCTAAAGTGGCAGAAAAAGCAATTGAAGCCGGTGCCTCCATCATCAATGATATTTCAGCCGGTCGCATCGATCCGGAAATGTATGCAACCGTAGCCGCCTTACAGGTCCCCTACGTGCTGATGCACATGCAAAAGCGTCCGGAAAACATGCAGGAAGCACCGGCCTATGAGCATGTAGTACAGGATGTACTGGATTTTATGATCCGGGAAATTGCGATCTTGCGGGAACTGGGCCTTAAGGATATCATTGTTGACCCCGGTTTCGGTTTCGGAAAAAGTATTGAACACAACTACGACATCCTACGTTCCCTGCATGTATTCCAGATGCTGGAAACTCCGGTTTTGGCGGGTCTGTCCAGAAAATCAATGATCTATAAACCACTGAATATCAAACCTGAAACTGCATTAAATGGAACCAGTGTCTTACATTTGGCCGCGCTGCAGCAAGGTGCCAGGATACTGAGAGTACATGATGTAGCACCGGCAATGGAAGTGATTAAATTATTTGAGCTGTTGTAGCAGTAAAACGAATACATCCGTATCAATTACCGCTTAATGCGGGCTCAATTTCGTTTATAATCCGATACTTTCGACCATAAAACATGGCAACAATTCACGAAGATGACATCAAGCGGGTAGCATTGGGATTCCTCCGGAGCTACTACAAACACCGCCCCCGGTCGGATGAAATGCGAACTGCGGTCAACATGCGGGGTGAGGGCGGCATTATCGTGGACAGCTATCTTTCCTACACCGACCCGGAGGGGGATGCTTTTATTGCCACGGCCGAAGCTACTTCCGTAGATACCCGGGATGAAGTTAAGTTCAGTGTCCAGATCCGCTTACTATTCTGGGACAGTATGGTTTTCGGCACTCTGATGGGCATCCTTTATTATTTGGGGAGTTCATGGGTGAGTTGGTTATCCATGCCGGTATTGAATCCTACCCTACGGGCAATTACGGTTCTCCTGGTCATAGTTATCCTGGCCATGATCTACCGTTTCGGCCTGCGGCCGCTCAGGCGATACCGCTACATCTATGCCATTGCCCAGTTCAAGAAATACCATGCCGATGAACAATGGGTAGCTTTGGCGAAAGCCGTTTTTCCCCTTTTAGATGAAAATCCTTATTACCGCGAGCTGAAAAGACAGTGTACGCGTTTCGGCTTTGGTCTGATCCTGGTAGATAACCAACTGCAGCCCCGATTGGTGATCAGTCCGGCCAAGGAAGAGATTTTTGACCGGCAGCGGGAAGCGATTAAGCTTTTTTCACTTAAAAATTATACCCGCCTGCAGGAGTTGGGCAACAAAGACTGGCTACCGATAAAATGGTGGCGCAACTGGACTAATCCTTATCGGGACCAGGATTATTTCCGCTTTCGCAGCGGTTTCAAGCACCAGGGAGCACTAATTGCATTTGGTCTGGTGATCATTGCAACACTGCACATTAAAGAGCTAAAACGGATGCCGGTCTATCATCCCAATGAAGTGGCTTACAGCAAACAAATGGAACAGGAAGCAGAACACTTGAAAAAAGAGGAAGGCCTTAGCCAGGACCCTAAACCTTTTGTGGTTCCCTTTGGTGAAGAAAATAAAGAAGAAGATATCATTGGACTAAACGAAGAGGAGGAGGAAGTAGAAGTGATCACCGTAAAACCGGAAGCAGAGGTGATCATTTACGATCCCTTCAATCAAAATCTGATATTTTACGACTGTGA
>JAGQXH010000335.1 GCA_020436695.1 Lewinella sp.
CGGGAACCTCCGCCTCAATTAGCACGAAAATTCCCGCGATCAGAGGTTGCCACAATAATTTTGCTCACATACTTAAAAATGTCGGATCGGCTATTCATGATGTCCATACTCAGAGTTGTCCGGAATAGACCAGATAATGAAAAAGCAGTACCACGATCACCAAAAGCAAATGAACGATCTCTGCAGTGGCCCGGGCCATTCGGGTAAATTGAAACGAGAGCAAAATACCCGTCATGGGAGCCAGGATCATCAGGTGGGATAAGCTCAAGTGGGAAGAAAAGATAGTTACAATAAGCGCAAAAAACAGCAGCCAATATTGAATATCGATCTTTTTTCTTACCTCGATGATCGTTTTTTGCATATTAGCCCCATAACCAGCCAGTACCGATATAACCGCCAGTCCAATGATGATCATACTGCCCACTGCCATGCCGTTCATAGCGCGAAAGTCCGTATCCAGAAAACCAAAAGTAGCCAGCCATTCCTGCCAATAAGATGCCATATGATCGGTCAGAAAACCAATGATCAACAGCCACAGTAAGGGTAATGCTCCCCCAAGTAAGACCGCCATCCATTCCCGGGAATTAAAAGCACGTAATATATTCAGGCCGATAAGGACCGGTAACAGGAAAAGTATATAAGGTGCATAAAACAAACTTGCTACCCCAATAAAGAAGCCCGCATTAAAGAGGTGATCCATACACCGGTTCTGCCGGTATACCTTAATGAGTTGTCCGAAAGAAATGATGAGAAAGGTATTGGCCAGGAGAAAAGGAGAAAGTACCTGAAAAGCGGGAATAGCACTGCCTACCAGTATGTAGAAAAGCCCCGGGAATAAATTGATCTCGGACGCCATGCGATTAGAGGCTACCATACTGTTGATCAGCAGAGCCTGTATCCACAAGAACAGCAGGGCCGTCAGTGCAGACCACCAGTCACTATCGCCCATTTTTTCCAGTACCCAGCCGGAGAGTAAGGGAAAATCAGTTCCCCGGGTCGGGGCTCCCAGATCAAATAGTATCCAAAAACGCAACAGCAAGGCATAAGCCAGGAGAAAGATCCCGAGAATGAGCTGATTGGTTCTGAATAGGCTTAACACTGCGCTTTTTTTGATGAATGTAATGCAAGTCGTTAGTCGTCAGTTGGGATGAGTAAAGCTGAAATAGAATCGATTAACCCAAACTGGATGGGACAGAAATCGCTATTTTCCCAAAACCCGGGTCCACACAATTGATCCTTAGCACTCATCACTATGACTGACGACTATCGACTGACGACTCCATTTCCCCCAAATGTATAGCCTTGCGGAGAATGAACAAAAATTGTAGTCTAAAATTTGAGACTTTTCTGCTGACATTGAATCTTTTACAGACCAATAGGGCGTAATTTTGCGTTATAAAGCAGATTTACGATATACGGCAAGAGCCAGAGCACCGTCTACCGTAAGTACACCTCAACAATTGATAGAAGCTACACCATGCACACACTAGTATCGCTCCTGGGAGCATTGCTGATCTCCTTCGCACCGGTCACTTTAGGGAATGCTTTACCGCACGCCTTTCATGTGAGCAAATGCCTCATTGAATACAACTCCGCCGAATCGGCCATCCAGATCAGTCTTCACCTGTTTATAGATGATACGGAAGCTGCCCTGCGACTACAGGGATTTGACCATCTCAACATGTGTACGGATAAAGAAGCTGAATCCGCCGATCAGCACCTTGAAGCCTACCTGACCAAGCATCTACGCCTGGAAGTAGACGGCAAAAGCGTACAGGCCGCCTATCTGGGTAAAGAAGCAACTGAAGACCTGGCCGGCATGTGGTGCTACCTGGAAATCACCGGCATCAGCGACATCGGCGAACTAACCATCGATAATGATATCCTGATGGACGCTTTCCCCGATCAGAAAAACATCGTCAATGTGATCGGCCCGCGCAACCATTCGGAGATGTTTTTGTTTCAAAAAGGAGAGAGCCGGGAAAAGCTGGCTTTTTGAATATAGACGCTTCCCTGACCGCCGTCCTTCGACTCCGCTCAGGCGGCAACCTAAACATACTCAAAGAAGTGAAAGCTAAGGCACTGCCTTACAGTTCCTCTGACCTGCAACTATAAATCACCGAACAACAACTTCCCTGGCTAACGACTATCGATTCAAAGATCCCGATTTCAGCCCACCGGGCTTCATGCGGGATGATTATTGCGCGGTGCGCATAATCACTAACGACTACATTATGTCTTTCTTCAAAAAGATCTTTATCCTGCCCATCCGCTTTTATCAGGCGGCTATTTCGCCACATTTGGGGCAGAAGTGTCGTTTTCAGCCTACCTGTTCGCATTACATGGTACAGGCCATCGAGGAATGGGGTCCATTCAAAGGGATCTGGCTGGGATTGAAACGCATTGGCAAGTGTCATCCCTGGGGGCCGCATGGGTATGATCCGGTACCGAAAAATGAGAAACGGACGCCGCGCTGACGGACGCCCCTCGACTCCGCTCGGGGCGCTACAGCTCTTGCCATTGATATTTCGGCATTAATCATCTCTGCACTGTGGAGAGTCAGAGGGGGTTACATGGACCTTACCTCCCCAACACCAGTCGTTCCCCAAACACATACTGCCCGTTTCGCAATACTTTAAGCATATAAGTTCCCCGTGGTAGCCGGCTCCAGTCATATCCTCCCTGTCGGTGTTCCGACTGATCGAGCAATCTCCCATCTAGTCCCCACAATTCGATCTGCCATGTGGCACCGTCGTGCGGGAGTTCCAGTTGTACCTGCCCCCGGCTGGGATTGGGGAACAGGCGGATCTTCCCGGCATAAGCATTATGTTCAAAAGCATGGCTGAGTATTTCACAGCCGGTGACCACCTGCCAGCAGGGCCCGTTAATATCCGGCTTAAACACAAAATCATCGGCGGTAAACTGCACACATTGCAGCCTGGAACCACTGTCGAATACCAGACCAAGGCCGCGATCCAGCAAGCCATAGACCACGCTACCAATACCTTCGATCCAGACATCTTCCGTCTGTCCAAAGACATTTTCCAGGAAGATGCGTTTCCTTTCCGTCCCGTCAATGGTTACGGTATCCACATTCGTCACGTTGTAGGTACCCTCATTGCCCATCGTGATGTTAGGCAATTCGATGGATGCTTCGGCTTCCAGAGAAAAATCGTATAAGAGCAGTTCTTCATCCTGAAAGGGGGAAAGATAATACACTTGTGGCCCGTCTACCCGCAGGCTTCCGGCATATACCGCCGGCGGTATAGTATCGGAGGGAATTTCCTCACCGTCAAAAGGGAACTGGATATCGTATAGCTTGGCGTAGGACTGATCATTGATGGTGGTATCGCCGCAAAGCAGGCGATAGCGGATGAATTGTCCGGCAATCGTAAAAGCGGCTTCTTCCCAAACGGCATCCTGCACGGGGAAAGCCGTCTGAGCGGACAAAGCGGAGAGGGTACATAGCCACAGGCTAAACACTGTTGTCAACTTACGCATGTTTCGATTAAGTTTAGGGATGAACAAAAAGCGTAGTACAACAATGTTTTTTTGGGAGGGCTTATTGTGTTCTGATGTTGGGATATTGAGATGTTATAATGATGTGATGCGATTTAGGGAAGGATAAATGATCGGAGCATTGCCTCGCAATTTGGGAGGTTTTTTAGTGTGTTGGAGAGAAGGAAATATTGAGATGAAGGAGTTGAAAAAGGGTATAAATCTCTGCCAACTCCTTCTCCCCCGATACCGGAATACGGTGCTATTCAGCCGGGAATCGGGCGCCAGGTAACTAAACCTTCGTTTTCTTATCCGGCAATTTACTAAAGTACTCTCCCCCATCGATATCGATATGCAGGTCGTTCAGATCGCTGAAGCGGAAGGCACCTTCGAGGCTGAGCATCAGGAATTCATCCTCACCGCGCAGCAGCATGATCACATCGGTAATACGATCGCCGTCTTCACGCAGATAAAAATCGATGTGATTACCTTTATCTCTGATCTGCATCAGTTCTTCAAAGCTATCGGATTTCAGTCCTTTGATCAGGAAGGTATAATCTTCCGCCGTTACCAATTCAGTGTCTTCCACCATTAACAACCGCAGATGAGATACTTTACGGATGACTTTCCGGGCATTTTCATCATCCACAAAATTGCCCGCCAGCCGTAATACAAACCCCTTCAGGTTGATATTGGTAACGTCTTCGTAAGACTTATACTGATTATAAAACTGGGTGATGTATTTAGATTGTGCCACGCCCAGAGCAGGCAGCAGGATGAACAGAGTATATAACAGCATGTTTCGCATGAGTGTGTTGTTTTTAGGTTAATGTGAAAATCATTCGGGTGAGATTTGCTCTCGAAGCAGACGGTCTCAGGACCGAGTACTTACTACTATTCTTTCTCCATCTCATTGGCCAGCTTGGACACCTTATCCAGATCGATCCGGCCAACAAAGCTCAGCAGGGCAAAATCATCGTCTCCACCGACGAGCATGAGTAATTCGGAAATAATATTCCCTTCTTCCTTGATCAGAAAATCGACATTGCTGTCCCCCTTGCTGCGTATGGTCATCAGGATCTCATATTCACTGGTGTTGATCTTGCTTTTAGCCTCTTCGTAAAATGCCTGTACATTCTGGTCGGTGGTCAAAATGCGCAATCCGTCCAGATCTTTGGCAATATTCAGCATCGCCTGTGCCTCATCATCGTCCATATCCATTTCATCGATATCGAGCTTATCGAAAAGGCGGAACATGCGCCCGCTGATGTACACCACGGAAAAGCGGTCATCGCCCAGATACTGCTTAAAGTATTTATCAATGGCATTGGCCTGCCCGAACAGACTATTGCCTAACAGAATGGCCATAGCCACCAGGATCATTTTTGTGTATTTCATTGTCTTTAAATTTGAATTGACAGTACGTATTGGATCGTGTCTACCTGGCACAGGTTTGTAATGAGATTGTCAACCAATACCCAGGACCAAATACCCAATACCTACCTTATTTTTATTTGAAAAATTTGCCCATTTCCTGCATGCGGTCTACCCGACTGGCAGCCGCCTTTGCTCCATCATTAAGGGTTTTGGAGACCCGGAATAAAGCCCCCTGAGTGATCCGTAGCGCCTCCTGCTCATCGGTGATCTCGTATTTTGACCAGTCTACTTCCGCCGTTTGCACCTCAGACTGCTGACCGGAATATGCCCACCAAAGTCCTACGGCAACCAGGATTACCGCCGCCGCCCGGGCCATCCATTGCCGGTAACGAACAAAGATCGCCGACGATCCGGCCCGGGCCGGTTTTATGCTTTCCGCTTTTTGTCCACTCAGTCTGCGATCTTTTTCCTGGACCAGTACCTGAAAAAAAGGAGCATATTCGCGCAGACGTTGATCTACGTTCTCACCGGAAAAATACCGGCGCAACAATCGCTCCTCCTGTAACGTGGTCTCTCCTGCAAAATAGCGGTCAAGCAGGGTTTTGATCTGTTGATATTCCATAGCTTTCTTGCTTTAGTAAAGCGGCTTTTATTGTATTTCTGGCGCGAAACAGGTTGGTTTTCACCTGGGTCATCGGCATATCCAGCGCCTCGCAGATCTCCTGATAACTCAATTCCTCGATCTCCCGCAGGTGGATCACCAGTCGTTGGTTTTCGGGTAATGCTCCGATGAGTCGGCGTACCCGGTCGAAGGTATCCTGCTGCTGTACTTCTTCCAGCGGCGTTGCCCCTACGGTGGAGACGGCCGGTATATCCGTTACCTCTTCCGTGCGGCGATACTTTTGCGACCGCAAGTGATCCAGCGCCATATTCCGGGTCATACGCATACTCCAGGCTTCGAGATTGTCGATCTGTTCCCAGCTTTTCCGGGTACGCCAGAGCTTGGAAAATACCTCCTGCACCACATCTTCGGCTTCGGTCGCATTCTGCACGATCCGAAACGCAAAGCGATACAACTTATCCCGGATGGGCCATATGGCCTTGTTAAAGGTATTCAAACTCACAGTCGGGTATGGTTTCGCGTTAATTTCAAAGGGGAGACGATTGGGTTGCGGTTTTGTTACAGTAGGGGAATATTTTTTTTGTTTTGGTGTTTTAGGTGTTGGGGTGTGGGTGTGTTGAGGTTGGTAAACCTGAGCACCTCAACACATCAGCACCTCAGCACCCGAAATCACCAAATTGTCAAGAAAAAGCTAAGGAGCAGTCGTTTTTTATACCAACTTATTGAATCCCGCTATATTTGCACTTATTAATGTTATGATGTTGTAATGTTGTGATACTGTAATCCATCACAACATCACAACATTACAGTATTACAGCATCAATCAAATGAAGAAGCTCGATCGCCTACTGATCAGCAGTTTTATCGGCCCGTTTATTGTCACCTTCATGATCGCCATGTTCGTGTTGCTCATGCAGATCCTGTGGTTGTACATTGACGATATTGCCGGTAAGGGTCTGGGCTTTTTTATTCTGATTGAATTGATCGCCTACAAGTGTGTCGGTCTGATCCCGATGGCCCTGCCGCTGGCTATTCTCATTTCGTCGGTGATGGTTTTGGGTGGGATGGCTGAACATTACGAGTTATCCAGTTTCAAATCGGCAGGTGTACGTCTGTTGCGCATTATGCGCCCTTTGATCGTATTTGCGTTCTGCTGTACCATCTTTTCTTATATCTGTTCGAATAATCTTATCCCGGTTGCCAACCTCAAGTTCGGTTCCCGTATGTATGATATTCAGCGACAGAAACCGGCTTTGCGCCTGGATGCCGGGGTATTCAACGATGATTTCGACAATTACGCTATCCACATCGGCCGTAAAGGAGCCAACGACCGGACGATCGAAGACATCATCATGTATGATCATTCCGATGCCAGCCGGGGTTTGCTTACGGAAATTACGGCCAAAAGCGGGGAGATGTTCACCACTGATGACGGCCACTATTTCGTGATGCACCTGCGCGACGGACATCAATACATTGAGACCAGCCCCACTTCCGTGCGGGGTGGCGGCAGTCATTTCCCTTTTGTCCGTACCAGCTATAAATCCTGGACCAAGATCTTTGATCTTTCAGAATTTCAGTTGGCCCGTACCAATGAAGAGCTATTCAAACAGAACCGGAGTATGCTCAGCAGCGCGCAGTTGCGGGTAGCTATCGATTCCATTACAATTCGCATCCTGGAACGCCGCAAGAATTTGTCCAACCAGGTTGCCGGCTATTTTACCTTTATGCCCCTGGACAGTACCTTCCTGAAAGAAACCACAACGTTAGATTCACTGGCTATTGTGGAAGCTAAATCGCGCGTAGGAGATACTTCCGTTACCGTCATCCAGGATACACTGGCACCGGATACGGTTCAGTTGATCGCTCCGGAAGTTAAACCTGATACCGTCAACCGGAATACCACTGCAACGGTAGGTACTGTGGATACCGGTATGGCAAAATTTGAACGCCTGAAAGGGAAAGTAGCGCTGGATGCCCGTACCCTGGCCAAAAAACAACCATTGAGCGATCGGGTGATCAAACTATTCAAGGATGTGGATACTACCGGTAATTTTCAACCGGTGATCGATATGGTTACTTCCCGCAACCAGGCTGAATTTTACAGCAAGGCCAGAAGTTCGGCCCGCGGGATCCAAAGTCAGGCGGAATCGGCCATCCGCACGCTGGACGGTATGCGCGAGTCCAAGGTAAAACACATTTACGAGCTGCACACTAAATACAGTATGGCCGTCGTGTGTATGATTTTCATTTTCATCGGTGCTCCGATGGGAGCGATCGTTCGAAAAGGTGGGTTCGGATATCCAATTCTCGTTTCCATCATCTTCTTTATGCTGTTTGTGGTGCTGACCATTTTCTGCCGCAAGATCGCGGAGACCTTCGTGCTTCCGGCAGCGATGGCCGGCTGGATTCCCTGCGCCATCCTTTTTCCCATTGGACTGGTCCTGACCCGAAAGGCCATGAATGATTCCAAACTGGTGAATACGGATCGTTATGCTGCTTTCTTTAGAAAGATCTTTAAGAAAAAGGAGAACAATTCCGAAGAACAGACCGTTGCATAGGAAGCGACACTGGTTTGCATAGTCGATGCAAATTGCGTGTTTTTAACGAGGCTGTCTCATCTACACTATCCATTCACATCAATGTTTCACAGAACGTGATGAATATAGAATCAAATCCTGCAAGCTGGAAAAACATCTGGCGCGACAACCGGATGTACTTTATAGCTTTTATCATTTTTTGGCTTATTGCTTTCGGGATCTATCTGGGTATCACTCAGGGCGACGACATTCTGTTCTTCAACCGGAGACGCACGGCATTGGGTGATACTTTTTTCCGCTACGGCACCCATATGGGTGAAGAGATCGCCTATATCTTTGTTGGAGTTATCCTGATATTTTACAGTTATCGCAACCTCATCATGATCCCTATCATTGGAGTTGTCGTAACTGCAGTAAGCGCCCTATTGAAAGAAATATTCCGACATCCGCGTCCCTTCCGGTGGTTTCAGGAAAACGGCATGGACGGTCTGCTGCAAACCATAGAAGGTGTCACCATAAATATGGGCTCTAATAGCTTCCCCTCCGGCCATACCATGTCGGCTTTCACCCTCTATACTTTTTTGGCGCTTTGTCTGCCCCGGAAAAAGATCAATTCGGTCATACTCATTGCGCTCCCGATCATGGTGGGCGTTTCCCGTATCTATCTGATCAAACACTTCCTGGAAGATGTTCTCGTGGGAGCATTGGTAGGCGTTATCCTTGGTGTGCTGCTTTATAAATTGCAATACGTGCTATTCAAATACCCGCATCCCTGGATGGACGGACACCTGAAGCTTATTCGCCGCACAAAAGTGAAGGAAATAATCGAAGAAGTGCAACCCGACCCGGACCGGGAAAAGTCTCATTAGAACCGTCACTGTTAAAACTGAT
>JAGQXH010000336.1 GCA_020436695.1 Lewinella sp.
AGGATACGATGATCACCTGATGGAACCCTTTGTATCCAGAGATGGTCAATACCTGTTTTTCAATAACCTCAACCAGCCGTCGGTAAATACAAATCTGCACTGGGCGACCCGCATCAACGATACCCTTTTTCATTATGAAGGCGAACTGGCCGGCGTCAATACGCCCAGTCTGGAGGGCGTTCCCACTATGGACCGGAACAACCACTTTTACTATATCTACACGGGCTCTTACGAGCAGACCTTGTCTACCATCTACGAAGGGATCTTCGATTCCGGACAGGTCATGCAGCCGGCACTGGTGGAGGGGATCTCCCGCCGTCAGGTGGGCTGGCTCAATTTTGATGTGGAAGTTTCGGACGATGGAGAAAGCCTGTATTTTGTCGACGGCCGGTTTGATGCTTCAGGTGGGCCGCACGAGGCAGATCTGGTGATCGCTCAAATGCAGAACGGTCAGTTCTCCCGCCTGGATGACAGTGAAGAGATCCTTCGGAATGTAAATACGGAGGCTCTGGAATACGCGGCCGCCATCTCTCCGGATGAACTGGAACTGTATTTTACCAGGGTGAAAGCGCCACTCAACGCCAACTCCATGCCGCAGATTTACGTGGCAACCCGTTTGGACATCACCCAACCCTTTTCCAGCGCGCAGATGATCCCGGAGATCAGCGGATTTGTGGAGGCACCGACCGTCGCTCCGGGAAATACCGGTATTTATTACCATAAAAAAGAGCAGGACCGGCATCGATTGTACTACCTTAGCCGGAAAAAATAATCGCCTTGCCCACTCATTCAAAACTGGACCATCCCACCTGGTATGCTTTAACAGAGGATCATCGCAGCCTTGCGTTTACTGCTGCCGGTGTCAGGTTTTACCGGCCGGAATATGGTCCTTTCGGTGGTTGCCAACCTCATCCGGAGGCGTCGGACGGTATCCATAATATTGCTCCAATACCGCACTCGGAGCGTGCTTCACTCCGGAAGAGACTGCTGCACAAAACCGGAGCCGAGCACTTTCCAATTGCGAGTCATAAAATATTAATATTTGATCCACGATGCTACCGAGCGCACGTTTTTCAGTGCCAGAAGCGCTAAATGCCGGTTTACAATTTCTGTTGGTAAGCCCGAAGGGATTGCCAAGCCTGCTTAATGTCAAGGCTTAACAATTCTTTTCAACTCATTCCATTTTTCAACTTCTTTCATCTCTCCCTCTTCCCCTGATACCTTCCATTATAACTATATTTCTTCAAAAAGGCAGGATTCCCTACCATGTACCTGGTATCGAACACCAAGAACCAGCCGATAAAGGCTGCATTCCTACCTGGAAATTTAGATGTAGTACCGGTAAAAACGTATATTTGGCGTATCAATGACGTAATATGTACCTACTTGGGTTCGATATCGGTTCCTCCACGATCAAGGCAGCTTTGGTAGATGCCGAAAATAACCTCACTCTGGGATTGGTTCAGTTTCCCGAGACGGAAATGGATCTGATCGCCCGTCAGAGCGGCTGGGCGGAACAACACCCCGAGGTCTGGTGGCAAAACCTTTGTCTGGCTATCCGCCGCTTATTACTTCAGTACGACGTAAAACCCGAAGAGATTAAGGCGATCGGACTGGGCTATCAGATGCATGGCTTGGTACTGGTCGATAAAGATCAGCATGTGCTTCGGCCTTCCATCATCTGGTGCGATAGTCGGGCCGTCCCCATTGGAAAGCAAGCTTTTAAGGAAATAGGGGAACAGTATTGCCTGGAGCATCTGCTCAATTCTCCCGGAAATTTTACGGCTACCCGCCTCAAATGGATAAAAGACAACGAGCCTGAAGTATACGAAAAGATCCACCGCGTTATGGTACCGGGTGATTACCTGGTGATGCGCATGACCGGTGAACTGGCAACCACTATTCCCGGCCTGTCGGAAGGCATCTTCTGGAATTTTAAGGATAACACAGTGGATGATCGCCTACTGAATTTTTTTGGGATCGATAAAGCTTTGCTACCACCCATTGTACCAGTATTTGCCCGGCAGGGGAGACTGAGCCGTCAGGCCGCTGAAAGCATGGGCCTGCAGATCGGAACGCCGATCACCTACCGGGCCGGAGATCAGCCCAATAATGCGCTGGCACTGAACGTACTCCATCCCGGCGAGATCGCTGCTACCAGCGGCACTTCCGGAGTAGTGTACGGCATTGTTGATGAGGCTCGCTACGATGCTTTGTCGCGGGTGAATGCTTTTGCCCATGTCAATCACCTACCGGACCAGCAGCGTATCGGTGTTTTGCTTTGCATCAATGGTGCGGGATTGCAGTATAGTTGGATGAAACATCAGGTGGCTCGTTCCGGCACATCCTACGACGATATGGAACGCATGGTCTCCACCGTGCCGGTAGGATCGGACGGGCTCTGTCTGCTGCCCTTTGGAAATGGTGCGGAACGGATGCTGGGCAACAAAAGCCTCAATGCCCATCTGTTCAATTTGCAGCTCAACCGCCATACCCGGGCCCATATGTTCCGGGCTGCGTTGGAAGGCGTGGCTTTCTCCTTCGTCTACGGGATCAATATCCTGAAAGAAATGGGCATTCAGGTATCGGTGATGCGGGTGGGTAACGACAATATGTTCCGATCCGGAGTATTTGCTTCTACAATTGCTTCTTTATTGGATTGCCAGATCGAAGTGATCGACTCCACGGGAGCTATCGGTGCGGCCCGGGCGGCCGGATACGGAGCTGGTATTTTCTCTTCTCTGGAAGAGGCTTTATCCGGATTGACCATAGAGGCGGTACATGAACCTTCCATCAGTGCGGCCCATTGCCGCCAGGCGTACAGCTACTGGTTGTCTTGCCTGGACCGGGTAATGAACGAACATCCCACGCGCCGGCCCGAAAAGGATAGTATTCAGGAAGAATTACAGGATCGACTGAAAAGCAAAGAAAATGATCTGAATACCACCACGCTGAAATTGAGTGTGGCGGATGAGCTTTTACAGGAGGCCCGCCAGTTTCTGGAACGCAATTTGGCAAATAACGATAATGGTAGCCCGCGTGAGCGGGATCTGCACCGCAAGATCGATCACTTCCTCCGGGATCGGCAAAGCTGGGATACCTTGGAAAAACGTGTGGAACTGATGCAGGATGATGTGTACCAGAAACTACGCCGCTCTTTCCCCGACCTCAGTCTCGATGAAATTCAGTTGTGCAATCTCATTCGGATGAATCTGTCTACCAAAGAACTGGCCAGTGTGCTCAACCTGAGCGTTCGTGGAGTTGAAACCCGGCGTTATCGACTGCGCAAGAAACTGGGGCTGGAGCGGGAAGATAAATTGACGGTGTTTTTGGAAGAGGTGCTTTGATTTGGATGAGTTCATCCCGGAAATTTAAGCAACTTCTATTATGAGGAGCCGTTGCCAGTTAATCAGTTGACAAACCGGCAACTGGCAACCGACAATTTAATGAAGATCACTGCCTGGCGCAAATTCTGGGAGCAACCCATTCATTACTACCACTATTGTTCCATGTTGGTGCCTCCTGACCAAACATGCATATCGATCAATGCTCAAACAAAACCTCGCCTTCACGGATATACATTTCTTCATTAAAGTTCAGCGTATCCTGATCCAACAATAATTTACCGGTGAGCAGGAATGCGCCCTGAAAGCCATCCGCGAGCTTTTCCTCGTATTGCAGATCTCCGTTTACTGTCTGGAGCGGACATATCCAGGTTTTTTCACCGGCACGACGCAATAGTTGAAACTGATGGTCCGCATCCAATGGTATAACGGGTTCAAAAGAAAATTCAAAAGTACCATTAAAGCCGTTGACTTTGGCTGAGAGATTGGCAAACGGATAGCCCACCACGTTTGTTACCTTCCCCTCTTCGCTGTATTGAAGGTAAAAGATGCGATCTCCATCCTGATCGTAGTACGCAAAGGACTGGATGCTGCCGGAAGGGAAATATTCCAGAGCGGATCCGGTCTGGCGTTCATCGTCGTAATTCCTGATGGATTGCAGGTTTCCTTCTCTGGTATAAGACCGGACTTCACCTTCCGTTTTGCCGTATACGATAGTCATCTCCTGTTTGATATTACCATTGTCATAATACCATAACTGCGGGCCGTTTGGATGTCCACTTTCGTACTCATGTCGGGAGGCGAGCTGACCGGATGGGAAAAAAGTAAGATATTCACCTTCCAGACTTCCATTCTTATAATTCATAAGGCGAAGCAAATTACCGGCGATGTCATATTCGCGGTACGGTCCGTGCATAAGACTGTCCTCCGTCATAGAGAAATCGGCCAATAGAGGGCCCGATCTATAAAAACGCTGCTGGGCGATTAGCCTGGCCGGAGCTTTGTGAACTACTGCCCCTTCTTCTTGTGGAAGATCAGTACAGGACGTAGCTGATAGAAAAAGGACGATGGCCGCAAAGATGAAGCATTCGAATTGGGTCTTCACTGGATATTCAATTTTGGTGCATTTAAGTTACTCTTTTTACTAATAAACCGCTTATCAGTCAAATATTGAAGAAATACTTTGGAACAGAAAACCCTCCGACAAGCACCTGGATCAGTGTGCAGGGACTGGCAAATGAAGATTTTATGATCGGGATTGAAGCGCAGGCGATGATTTGACCGGGGCAGTGATGGGAAAGATCTTATGGCCAGGTAATGGTTATTCCGTCAATCGCCGCAGAATACTTTCTTTCTTTTGCTTGGAAACACTAACTTGAGCACCATCACTCATCATAATATAACCTCCTTCGCGCTTGACATAAGATCTTACCTCGGCAATGTTGATCAGGTGGGACTGGTGCACCCTCAGAAAATTGTATTCTTCCAGGAGGTGCTCATATTCTTTTAACGTCCGGGACACCAATATTTTGCTGCCGTCACGAAGAAAAATATGTGTATAATTACTTTCACCCTGACAGCGGATTATTTCATTAACATCGACAAAATCCACCTTATCGGCTGTAGGTAAGGCGATCTTTTTGGCTTGATTTGATGGGAGCCGATTTTGCATAAAAATGCGCAAATTCTCATTCTGTCGATTTTTTACCATTTGTTCTTCTACTCTGTTGACTGCATCCTTCAATTCCTGCATATCGATCGGTTTAAGGAGATAATCCAGGGCGCAAAACTTAATAGCACGGATCGCGTACTGATCGAAGGCGGTGACAAAAATGACTTCAAAATCAATTGCCGGCAGATCTTCCAGAAGGTCAAAACCGTTTCGATGAGGCATTTCTATATCGAGGAATACCAGATCGGGATGATACTCCCGGATGATCTTCAAACCGTCGGCGGCCGAAGCAGCAGTAGCGACTACCTTTACCGCCTGACAATGGCGGGCAAGCATTAGGTGCAAATTTTCCCTGTTACCGGCTTCATCATCAATTATTACTGATCTGATTTCCATAATTTGCGTGTTTAAGACAGGTTTGACGGAAGATAAATATCAACCCTGGTACCCGTATTGCTGTTTGGGAGTTTACTTTTATCCAGGATATCGATCTTTAGATCTGTACCGTAATGTGCTTTAATCATTACCAGTCTCTCCTCAGCCAGCCGGATCCCAAAACTATTCTTCCTGGTTTTATTGTTTCCGGCAAGCAATCTGGATTGCTCGATACCGATCCCATTATCTTCTATTGTACAGCATAGCAATTGTCCCGAGCGCCTGATACTTATAGTAAGCTGCCCGGGGTGGTCGACCGGCTCTATCCCGTGTAGGATCGCATTTTCCACAAATGGCTGGATCAACATACCTGGTATCTCGGTGGTGTAAGTATCCAACTCCGGATCGACCCGTATCGTATAATCGAAGTCAAATCTCAAAGCTTCCAATTCGCAATAGGACTGAAGAAGCGCTACTTCCTCGCCCAGGCTAACGAAGGCTGATTCGGAGTTGTTCAACACTTTACGCATCAGTCGGGAAAAACTCGATAGATAGTGATTGGCCTGGTCCGTATCCTGTTTATTGATCAGGTTTTGAATGGAGTTTAAAGAGTTGAAAAGAAAATGAGGGTTCATTTGAGATCGCAGGGCTTTGATCTCCAGTTCCAGTTGCCGTCTTTTGCGTTCTTCCGTCCTTTTAATGCTTTTCGTTCGCCAGCGTAGGAGTAACCAGGTGGATGTACCTGCCAATGACAACATAATTAAAATGATCTTTAAAATATTACCGGTAGAAAGGACAGTGGGTTGTCGACTGAACAGCTGTGTTTGCCCATTGGTATTGACCTGCAGAAAGTCATTCTCTGGAAAGTCGAAGCGAAACAAACGATATTTTTCACCGGTTCGGCAGGTAAATTGAAATCCATCATTGGTTTGCAGTATCTGCTCGATGATATAGGCGTTGCCGGCCCATTCCAGGGTGTCCTGATGTAGGGATAAGCGCAAACTATCTTTGCCGCTACTACGATACCAGCTACTCATGAGATCGTCCGGTAGATCATTGAGATGGATTAAATGAAAATAGCTGTTAAACGGCATGCTGAAGACCTCAAAAAAGTTTCCATTTTCGGTCACTTCCATCCAGTAATCGGTAACGAAACGGAACGTGAATTTTTTAACCTCCACGGCATGTCCCTGGTTGAACCAGTTGACCACTTCAAACGTAAAGAGATCATCTTCCCGGGTGATTTTGCCGTATTCCCAGACCCTTTCTCCGGTGCTTAAATATTCTTTTCGGATCTGAAAGATCCAATCTCCGTTGCGGTTACTCCAGTTGCCGAAAAAATGACCGGGCATATCTTCGATCTGAATGATCCGCGGAGCCGTCATCGAGGGATCATTTATTTCTGCTTTCACTGCAGGAACAATGGCGTTGCCTTCCGTTGCACGCTGCATGGGAACTACCGGATTAAAAACACCGGTTAGCTGGTCATCAAAGATCCAATAAGGGATCCATAAGTGAAAACTATCCTTTCTTTGGAGTGTAATCCGGTATTTTCCCGTTGCCCATAATATCTGATGGTATGTCCAAAGTTGACCGTTGACTAAAATACCCTCTCGACGGATATCGACCGGCTCCTTTCCTGTATCTACGGAAAGCCATTTGCCGAAATAACTATCGGGAAGGTCTTCTACCCCTATCTTTTTAATACTGCTACCCATTTTTATCAATCTGGCCCGATAACTCTTCATCAGATAGGGGTCGGCTACCATCATTTCTCCCGGGGCTAATACTGAGAAGACAAATGTTTTTTTCGCATCCTTCGCATCTTTGATGGTGATTCGATAACTGTCGTTTTCCTGAGTTATACTATCGTAGGTCCACACTTTATCGTTGACGCCGAAGTATTCGTTCTTGATCTCCAATCGCCAGATCCCTTCCTTGTCTTCCCAAAATCCAAGGCAGGCGTCGGGTATTTTGGAGAGTCGTACTTTGACAATTTCCGGTAATGCATCTGGCAGTGCCGGCCCCTGCGACTTTCCCAGAATAGCGACCAAAAAAAGGTTTATCAAAAAGTAATATCTCAGGAGCTGTGCATACATCGTTGGTCTTCGATTATATTGGCAAACGGTAATTTTCTATTTATTTCCTTCAATTCTATTCACAATTTCCGCAATTAGGTCTACATCTGGATCAAATCCGGTAAAGATCTCCATAATCCTGCCTTGCTGATCAATCAGAAATGAAGTGGGGATAGCCTGCACCTGATATTGGGTTTTTACCCGGCCCAGACCGCCTTCCCGATCGGAAACATTGTGCCAGACAATACCGTCCACGGCGGATGCTTTTGCCCAGACCTTGTTGTTCCGGTCGATGGAAAAACTTACGACCGCCAGTTCTTCGGGAATCCGGTCATAATGTTGATTCAAAAATTTATTCTCCATCCGGCAGGGGCCACAACCCGCACTCCAAAAACTTAGGTAAATATATTTTCCCGCTAAGGATGACAATTTGAAATCCTTGTCATCCAGGGTTTTGGCTGTGAAATCGATGAATGATTGTCCCTTCTCCACTGCGGCATCATACAGAAAAACGTTGATGGCATTAGCTTTTGGGGTAGCCTTCAGAGAGGACGGCAAATGCTCATAAATAAGCATTAATGTATCTTTCGGAATGCTTTTTCGGTTGCGATAAATGATATCCAGGCCCAGATAAGAATCGGGATGATCTTTTCCGAAATTGATATAGATTTTATGTGCAGCATCTTGAGCTTTCTTATATCTTTTGATCAGAAGCTGCTTTTCTTTTTCATCTGTATACATCTGCCCGGTAAGACTGTCGAGAGCCCCAAGGTAGATGATATTAAATGGCTGTTGTAAGGCTTGTAGATCATTTTGTAATGCCTGTTCTTTTCCGCCGTTAATAACGCTGTGAAGGTGCATATCTTTATGGGGCGCCGCAAAAGAATAGTCGACATTCTCCACCTGAATAATGGCGTACTGGTCAGTACATCTTATCCAGCAGGCCGTGGGTGCATCGACCCGTCCATTCAGCCTGAAATGTCCATTTTCAGAGAAAGCGGAATCGAGTATGAGCTGTTCTTCTATATTGTATAAAGTAATTAAGGTCCCGTCCTCAATTCCTTCTATATGACCGGTAATTGTAAAACCGCCGGTCCTAACCGGTTTAGCCTTTGCCTGGTCGTTTATAGTAGGTTCCGGGTGCTGACTAATGAATTTCCCGGAAAGAGCTGTTTGCCCCCAAAGCCCAGTCGAAATCAGGGAAGAATGAAAAATAATGGTAGCAAAGAGGAGAACTTGCATTTTCATGATCATCACTTGTTTTTGATTTAAAAAGTGATATCAAGTTATCTCTAAAGCGATTGATCCGGTGTGCATAATAAGCCATTCCCGCGTAGCAATGATCCATTAGCCCTTCTGAATTATAATTTGATTTTCCAACAGATCACGAAGTTTAGCCATGTCTTTATGTAGGAATGGCCCCTGCCGGATGGGAAAAAAGTAAGATATTCACCTTCC
>JAGQXH010000337.1 GCA_020436695.1 Lewinella sp.
ATCAGGCTTCTCTTTTTTCTTCCAACTCTCTGCGATCCGCTTCTTTCATCCCTTCCTTTAATTCCGACTCCAAGGTAGAGCGGGCAGAGTTGAATTCGCGAATGCCTTTACCGATACCTTTCATCAGTTCAGGGATCTTCTTGCCACCGAACAGTAGCAGGATAGCGAAGAAAATGACCAGCATTTCGGGTCCGAAGAAGTTGAATAACAAGATCGTTTCCATAGAATGAAAATTTTGTAAAGCAAAACTACTTGATTTCTTCCGGTATATCAAACTTGTTTGCTAAACGGGCTTAAAAAACTGATAATTTGACAATACAGTGTAATTGGGTCAAACGGTCAGCCATCAGTCAACAATGAACTGTCGTTTACAACTGACAACTAAATGGAGACGCCAGTACCCTATCGGTCCCTTACTTCTTCAGCCCGATTTCCCGCAGCCGTTCATCGAGGTATTCTCCGGCAGTGATGGGCGCGTAAGCCGGCGGATGAGATTCATCCACACACTTCTGAAGAATACTCAGATCCATCTCACTTTTGGGATGTAAAAAGAAAGGAATAGATAGCCTCGGCATATGCCACAATTCCCGTGGTGGATTCACTACCCGGTGTGTAGTTGATTTCAGGTAATTATTGGTAAGGCGCTGGAGCATATCCCCCACATTGATGACGATCTCATCATCTCCCGGTACGATATCCAACCACTCTCCGTCTTTGGTATACAACTGAAGACCGCCGGCAGAAGCCCCCACCAATAGCGTGATCAGGTTGATATCCTCATGCTGCTCCGCACGGATAGCCGAAGCCGGCTCACGGGTAATGGGCGGATAAAAAATGGAACGCAGAATACTGTTCCCCTTATCGATCTTGTCATCAAAGTAATGTTCGCCCAGATCCAGATGGATAGCTATGGCCCGCAGCAGCTGTGATCCCGCTTCTTCGAACGCTTTGTATAGCGCAATTCCGGTCTCCGTAAAATGTGGCGATTCCTTAATGTGGACATTATCCGGATACCGTTCTTTGAGGGCATCTCCCGGAGGCACTTCCTGCCCGATCTGAAAAAATTCCTTCAGATCGGCTACTTCCGACTGCTTGGCATGTTCTTTGCCAAAACTCGTGTAACCTCTCTGACCGGCCAGGCCAGCTATCTCGTATTGTTGCTTCACCTCATCCGGAAGTGCGAAAAAGGCTTTTGATTCGCTGTAAAAGCGGTCGATAAGATCCTGTGGCACACCGTGGTTGACTACTCCAACAAATCCTATGCGATGAAAGGCATCACCCAGTTTTTCCACGAAGGCAGCTCTTTCTTCAGCGTTTCCATGGACAAACTGTTCAAGATCCACTAAGGGAATGGCTCTTTTTTGCATTCTTTTATTTGGTTTTTTCTGCAAAAGTACGGTTTTCCGCTTGGTTAACGCAAGTCGGCAGTCCACTGCCGACTAAACAATCAATTTCCCTGAGCATTAGAGATCAAAGCGCTAAACTCTCCAAAAATACTTTCTGCATTTTCCTCAATATCCTCCATATCTCCCTGCCATTCCTCCAAGGCACCTTCTGCATCACTTACCGCGTCCTGCAGGTTTTTTAGTGTATCTGAGGCGTCAATATCCAGTGAACCGGCGGCCAGTCCGTCCCGGAGTTGGGAGAGCATGGTCGCTTTTTCCTGCCACTGCCCTACAAACTCATTGACCGTCTGGCTCAGATCAGACAAGCCCGCCAGTTGTTCCTGATACCCTTCTTTGAGATTGTCTACATTTTCCAGATCCTCCTCCTGGAGGCCCAGTCCTTCGGGTATGGTCATTTTAGCAAATTGATCCTGTAGATCAGTTTGTGTGGCCTGGAGCTTATTGACAAATTCCAATACTGTGGCGGTGGTCTTCTCCCAGTTCGTCGCGAGGCTTTCGATCTGCTCACGAAGATCTTCAACATTATTGCAGGATACCATTGACAAGGCCGCCAAAGCGGCGGTCGCAAGAAGCGTTCTCATTAAAAAATGTTTAAATGTTTGCAGTTAAAATGGCCTATCGCTGCAATAACGCATTGGACAACCAAAAAAAATTACGGTAAATGTTAATATTTTCTTAATTTTTCATTGCCTGTACCGGTATTGTTCTAAAAAATGGTCTAATAAACAAGCCTGAAAAAAAGGAAAAACACTGTCCATCCATATTTTCAGGCCGTTTGCCGAATGGGGAAGCCTTTTCGTCGTTAATTCAAAATTAAATTTTGTATTTGAGCAACATTTTCGCTCAAAAAAGAGTCTATATAAGTGTGATCTTCACATAGAGTTTTTT
Source organism: Lewinella sp. (assembly GCA_020436695.1). Lineage (GTDB taxonomy): Bacteria > Bacteroidota > Bacteroidia > Chitinophagales > Saprospiraceae > Flavilitoribacter. The sequence goes on from JAGQXH010000337.1 coordinate 2,295, forward strand.
CATACTAGTTCAATTATGCAGGTCGTGTCAGGTGACACGACTTTTTTTTTGCCTGCTCCCAACGATATTTACACAATATACAAACAGGTTAGGCGATCTACATCATTTTATTCCTTACCAGGCGACCGTTATGCCATGATCACCACTTCAACAAGGAGAAAACAGATAGGGCGTCAAGGCCGTACATACAGAGAATACTAAGACAAACTATCAATAGCAACAGCAATGTCTTCGGTTTGCCCAACAAAACAAATAAGAATGGAGTAACAAAAGACAGGATCAGCGCCAACCAAAAGATCAATTGATAGATAATTAAAAACCATTCGGGATCATTACTCGATTCTACCGATTCCTGGTTAAAATGCAGTGAGATAAGTATTGTGTTGATCAGTTTCATTAGAAAAATGTCGATTGCAATAAAGGGAATTAACCTATTATCCCTTATTTCCTCATTAGTTTTCCCTGTGCTCCAGAAAATGATGAACCAAATAAGATAACTGAACAGGAACAAAAAAAGAAAAGTAAGTACGGCCGGAGTGCCGCCCTCCATATAAGCAATAGCAAACAGATAGGATCCAATTTTCTCCACAAACCCGACGGTAATCCCGAATGCCAATAGCATATAGAAAACAAAATACATCAGGATATTTGCCAGCAACGCATATCCATACAGTTGACGTCTACTCAAGCGCATTGGTTAAAGATACAGGGAAGAATCTGGATCAGCAATCGCCTTTTCACTGCCGGATCACTACAATCTGACAGTTGGCCCCCAACCATCAGGTAACCGAGACCCAACGCGCTGAATTAAAGACCATATTACTCCGACCTCAAACTCTCCACCGGATTAGCCGTGGCTGCCTGTAAACTCTGTAGTCCCACTGCCAGGAAAGCCACCAAACCAGCCACTGCTCCCGCCGCAATGAACATCCACCATTCGATAGCTACCCGGTAGGGAAACTCCGCCAGCCACTGGTTCAGAAAATACCAGGCAATGGGTGTAGCAATGAGCAGGGCAATACCGACCAGCTTCAGAAAATCCCGTGATAACAGGACCAGCAGACCGCTGGTAGTGGCCCCAAGGATCTTTCGTACGCCGATCTCCTTGGTGCGTAGAAATGTCATGTAAGAAGCAAGGCCAAACAGTCCCAGACAGGCGATGAGCACCGCCACCAGGGTAAAGAATCCAAGAATACTGGCAAAGCGTCGGTCGTTTTCATACAGTCGGTTGAAAGTGTCGTCTACAAAGGCGTATTCAAAAAAGTTGCCGGGGAAAAAGTCGTCAAAGGTGGCTTTAATATAACCGATGGTAGCTTCCATATCTTCCGTATCTACCCGCAGAGAAAGTTTATTGCCGGTGCCGTAAGCCGGAACAAAGATCAGTGGCTCGATGGCATGGTGGAGGGACATGGAATGATAATCCGGTAATACGCCAACGATAGTCCAGTCGTCATTCCAAAAGTGCAGCCGCTGTCCCACTGCCTCATCCGGAGTGCCGAGGCCGAATTTATTCACTGCTGCTTCCGTGAGTACAATATTCTCCAGATCCTGAAAATCGGCGTGATGATCGCCGGGGCGGAAAAAGCGACCGGCCAGAGGTTCCATCTCATAGGTTGCGGCATAATCGTGGTCGGTCATAATAAAGCTGCTGGTGAATTGCTCGTCCGCAGGCCCACCGCCCGTTCGGGTGATATCAAAGACCCGGCCGTGCCAGTCATCGCCCAGCGTCCGGTTAGAAGTGGCCGCCTCTTTGATCTTCGGATTGGCCCGCAATTGATCTTTGAAAGCATCCATACGGGTAATGAAGGTACTGTCCCATTGGGTGAGGCCCGGGGGCTGTATCGTCATCACCTGATCGATGTTGACGCCGAGTTCCTGCCGGTTCATAAAACTGATCTGCCGGGAAACCAGCCAGGTGCCCGTAATGAGTGCAATGGAGGCTGTAAACTGAAAAATAACCAGGGCCTTCCGTAGTTTCCCACCGCCGAAATTCCGTTGAAAAGTACCTTTCAGTATACTGGATACATGCGGCGAAGACAGCAACCAGGCCGGATACGCTCCGGAGATAAGCAAACCGGCAGCAATTAGTCCCAGCAGCGTAACCGGTAAATATAGCGTACCGGCAGTAGTCAGTTTCAGAGCGGTGCTATCCAGACCGAAATTATTGGCAAACCAGGGGCGAAGCAATACCGCACCCTGCCAGGCCAGCATTAAAGCCAGTACATTGACGATCAGCGCCTCGGTGAAAAACTGAGCCATCAGGGTTCCACGTTTAGCACCCACTACCTTACGGACACCCACTTCTTTGGCCCGCTCGATGGCGCGCACGGATGACAGATTGATGTAGTTGATCCAGGCAATGATGAGAATAAAAAAAGCGATGATCAGTAGCGACCAGACTGCACTGCCGTTAGTCGTATTACCAATTTCGTACTCCAGTCCGGAAGAGTACAGGTGGGCATCTTTCAGCGGTTGCAATGAAAACACTTCCTCACTTCCCGACACCTCGGTTCCGCGAAAATGCCGCTCGCTGAACGCCGGCATCTTTGCCTCCAGAGCAGCGACATCAGTGCCCGCTTGTAATTCCACAAAATGCCAGAAATCTGACCAGGTCCAGCTATTATCCACGCCCTCACCCGCGTAACGGATGTGAGTAGCATAAGACACCAGTACATTGAATTGCAGGAAGGAATTGGCGGGTACGTTCTCACTGACCCCTACAATAGTATAGGGATCGGGATCATTGTTCAATTCCAGCTCCTTGCCCAATACTTCCCGATAATTACCGCGTGCAGACGGGAAATATTGATCGGCCACATCCCGGCTGATGATAATCTCATTCGTCTCATCCAATAACTCGATCCCGCTCGATGCCAGCATGGGGAAATCGAACAGTTCCAGGAAATGTTTATCCACCCAGAACATACCGGACTGGGCAGACACCTGATCTTTATAGCGAACGGCTACATCTCCAGCCGGGCGCAGCCGGGTGAAATTGATGACCTCCGGAAAATCGTTGTTCATGGCCGGCCCGATGGTCGGATAGGTAATTGTCCCTTTCTGAACAGTCTGGCCATTTTGAATACGTTCATTGACCACACGATAGATCTGATCACGCTTGGTGTGAAACTGATCAAAGCTCAGTTCGAAACTGACGTATTGCAACAGCAACAGACAGGCCGTCATCCCTACGGCCATCCCACCAACCAGCAGGAGGGTCTGAAATTTATTTTTCAGCAATTGACGAAGCGCAACTTTAAAATAGTTCTTGATCATGCTTTGTTTTTAATTCAGTTAGTGTCGAGATCAAAAAAATTATCTCGCATCGATCTAAAATGAGCCCCTGGAATTTAAATCCGAAGCGTCCAATTGACTCACACTGTGTCCCAGTACCCAAAACCTATTCACTCCGTAAGCTCTCCACCGGATTAGCCATAGCCGCTTTAACACTCTGAAAACTTACGGTCAGGAAGGCAATACCTACTGCCAGTATCCCGGCAATCGCAAATACCCACCACTGAATATGGATACGGTAGGCAAAATCTTCCAGCCAGCCGTTCATCAGGTACCAGGCCACGGGGGAAGCGATCAGTAAAGCGATCAGCACCAGACGTAGAAAATCCCTGGATAACAGGCCCACCAGACCGGCCGTGGTAGCACCCAGGATCTTACGGATGCCGATCTCCTTGGTCCGTTGTTCGGTGAGGAAAGCTGCCAGTCCGAACAATCCAAGGCAGGCAATAAATACCGCCAGCAGTGAGAAGATACCGAACACCTGCCCCATGCGCATTTCCTTTTCGTAAAGCTGCTGAAAATCCTGATCGAGAAAAGTGAATTCCATGGGAGCCTGGGGCGCATATTCCTTCCAGGTCGCCTGCAACTTAGCCAGTTGATCCTCTACCCGGCCCGGCTTAAGGCGGATGGCCATATTGGAGAGGGGTTTTCTGGTAGTCAGCAAAACGATGGGTTCTACCTCATAATGCAGGGAACGGAAACTAAAATCTTCCACCACCCCTACGATCCGGCGATCGTCGAATCCTCCGTAACTTAATACTTTCCCGATGGGGTCTTCCCAACCCAATTTAGCTGCCGCAGCTTGATTGATGATACAGGCCGCCGTATCAGTAGCCATATCCGGGTTGAAGGAACGGCCGGCCACTACTTTAATATCCATGGCATCCGGGAAACGGAAATCGACAAAGGAGTAGACCAACGATGAAGATTCGTAATTGGAAGGTTGTTCGGGCACAAAGATAGTACTGTCGTAGTCATCTCCCGGCATAGCCTGGGCGGAGGTCACCGCCTCCACTTCCGGCATATTCCGCAACTGTTCAACAAAAGGAAAATAATTATTGCGTAAAGCAGTAGCCCGGTCGATGACCACTACCCTTTCCTGATCGAACCCCAGGTTGCGATCCTGCAGAAAGGCCAATTGGTCTTTGATGATCAGGGTGCCGATGATCAGCGCAACGGAGATGGCAAATTGCATAACCACCAAACCTTCACGCAGCCAATTCCGCCCTTTCAAACTCGCAATTTTATCTTTCAGTATACGGGCGGGTGTGAATGAAGAAAGGACCGTTGCCGGGATGATGCCCGTGATAAAGGTAGTCAGTGCAGCAAAGCCCAATACGGAGGTAAGCAGTATCGGCTGGAGTAAGATTTGCAGCGTAAGCTGTTTATCCGCAAAATCATTAAAAAGTGGCAACACGGCCCTCGTCAATACCAATGCCAGTACGAGGCTGGTGCCAACGTACATGATCGATTCGGTAAAGAACTGAGCGATCAGTTGTCGGCGCTGTGATCCCAATACTTTTCTGACGGCTACCTCCTCGGCCCGGAGGACGGAACGGGCAGTGGTAAGATTGATGAAATTGATGCAGGCCAACAGTAGAATGAATACCGCCACGATGCTGAATATCCAAACGTAAGTCATGCCCCCTCCATGAGCAGCATCCATTTCCAGGGCGGGACCTAAATGAATATCTGTCAGGGCCTGAAAGGGAAAGCTGGTATAATTATTACCCTGTCGGAATTCGTCATCCACCACGTATTCGTTCACGTAAGCCCCCAGTTTTTGCTGCAACTCATCCACCGAAGCTCCCGGCACCATTGTAAAATAAGTGAGTACTGAGGCGGACCCCCACTGCTCCCGCCGCATTTCCAGAAAACTCAGCACATTGGATGAAACTAAAAAATCAATTTTCAGATGAGACTGCGGCGGGAACGCTTTCACCACTCCGGCTACCTGCAATAACTGCCCGTCATTGCGTTCAATAGTTTTTCCCACCGGATTATCTGCACCGAAGTACCGTTGGGCCATAGCTTCCGTCAGAACGATCGCATCGGGTTGTTGCAATCCCGCCTTCGGATCTCCGGAGAGGGTCTCCATGGTAAAGACGTCGAAAAAATGCCCATCGACGAAAGCACCATTTTGCTCCCGGAAGTATTCATTGCCCTTTTTGAAGGTATAACCGCCGGCGACGAACTGGGTTACCGTTTCCACTTCCGGAAATTCACTTTCCAGCGTTCTCCCCAAAGGCATGGGAACTGCCGGCGTTTTCCACTCATTTTCCCCGTATCGCGCTTCCCACAAAGCCCGGTAAGTACGGTCGGCTTTGGCGTGGAAGCGGTCAAAGCTCAGTTCATCGTTGACCCACAGGAAAATAAGCAGGCAAACCGCAATGCCAACGGTTAATCCCGCAATATTGATAAAGGTGTATCCTTTGTTTTTGGCCATCCGGCGCAGGGTGATCTTCAGGTGATTGATCCACATAGGCAGCTATTGTTTACAGTCAGGCCCACCGGAAATACTGCTGGTTCTCCATTAGATATTCCCACGGGTTTTCTGTTTTTAAGTACCAAAGCCATGCCAATTGAAAATAGAACGGGTACTAGTTGTTAATACAGCAAATTAGCCAACAGGGGCCGCTGGCTAATGTTCATTTTCGGACAGCTACTGTTCATTGATGAACGGTGCTTGTTGAGGAATTATGAAGAAAAGCAGCAAAGGTGAAACTATTTAAAACCTGATATGGTTTCCCAATGGTAATTGAACTGCACATATCCAATTAACTGCCATATTGTGACCACATCAGCTGAAAAAACTTTTACTCCCTATCAGGGATTCATTATTGCCATCCTGGCTATCCTGCAATTTACCATCATCCTCGATTTTATGGTGTTGTCTCCTCTGAGTGCCATACTACTCGATGAGATGCATATTACCACAGCTCAATTCGGACTGGTGGTCTCTGCCTATGCTTTCAGTGCCGGCGCATCCGGGCTAATGGCGGCGGGCTTTGCCGACCGATTTGACAGGAAAAAATTACTGTTGTTCTTTTATACGGGTTTTATCGTCGGCACTTTTCTCTGCGGCATCGCTCCTACCTATCATCTTTTACTGGCGGCCCGTATTGTTACCGGACTTTTCGGAGGGGTGATCGGTTCGATCATCTATGCCATCATTACGGATCTTTTTGAACTGAAAGTACGGGGCCGGGTGATGGGTTTTGTACAAATGGCATTTGCATCCAGTCAGGTACTGGGTATACCGCTGGGCCTTTATCTGGCCAACCTTTGGAACTGGCACGCTCCATTCCTCCTGATCGTAGGGGTCAGTATATT
>JAGQXH010000338.1 GCA_020436695.1 Lewinella sp.
TTCCATTAGGTGTTGGTTCCTCGTTCCTGCTGATCTGCTCACCCTCCACTTCCTCACCTCTCACTTCCTCATCTCTCACCTCAATAAAATGTCCCATATCCCGTTGCTTGGTGCGCAGATACTCTACATTCTCAGGCCTGGGATCGATCACCAGCGATATACGCTCAACTACTTCCACCGGTGACTGGTCAATGGCCTCTATCTTTTCCGGATTGTTGGTGAGCAGGCGGATTTTGCTTACCCCGACTGACTGTAGCATCTGTACGGCCACTTCATAACTGCGGGCATCGATCGGCAGGTGGAGTTGCAGATTGGCCTCGATGGTATTGTAACCCAGGTCCTGCAGATTGTATGCCTTCAGTTTGTTGATAATACCAATGCCCCGTCCTTCCTGTCGGAGATACAAAACAATACCGCCCGCCTGAGCGGTAAGTTCCATCGATTTATGGAGCTGTTCGCCACATTCGCAGCGGGCCGAACCGAACAGATCCCCGGTGATACATTCCGAATGGATGCGGGTGAGCACAGGCTGGGAAGGGTCAAAATTTTCGTGGACCATTGCCAGATGTGGCATCCAGTCGTCTTCCCTCCCCGAAAACGCGATCATATTGAAAACGCCCCAGGGAGTAGGAATGGATGCTTCTGCCTGCTTTTTTATATCAACAACTTTATTTGATGCTTCGATTGACTTCACCAGGAAGATCTTTCGTGAATTGCAATGTCGCTTACAAGCATACAAATGCCTGGGAAGCGGTTAAAGTTGCAAAAGTACAATGGATTTTTGCTTTCTGCCTAATTTGTTGATGTTGTGATGCTGTAATGTTACGATGCTGTGCTGGGTGCTGGTATCGGTAGGTTTGAAAATCCTGCTCGTGATTTGTGCAGATGGGGAACTACTTCAGCTTCCTGATTTGGTTTACCGTAGCTCGTACAACATGGAGATCACATAGCACGCATCATCACATTCGTCTCCTTTTTCTCTTTCTCAACCTCTCAGCCTTGCAAAGTTGAGCATCATTCTACAGTAACCGCTTCGGGACCCTGTACATTTTTGCGCTGAGCAGGGATATTCTTACTCTTCGGCAGGCGGATGGAGAAAGTAGTACCTTCGCCTGGAGCAGATTTCTTGACGAAGATCTTGCCCCGGTGATATTCTTCAATGATCCGTTTGGCAAGGGAAAGCCCAAGCCCCCAACCCCGTTTCTTGGTGGTAAAGCCGGGCTGGAAAACGGTTTTGAATTTACCGGAAGGAATACCTTTACCGGTATCTGTGAGGTCGATATTTATAAAATCACCCTCTTCGAAGATCTCGGCGCTGATCTGACCCTTGCCTTCCATGGCGTCCAGGGCATTGCGAAGCAGGTTCTCGATCACCCAGTCGAACAGGGGCGGATTGATATCGACAAATAATACCTTGGCGTCAGCATCCGGAAATTCAAAACTCACCTTGCGGGGAGCACGAATCTCCATGTAGGACCGACAGATATCGAGCTCATGATAGACATTGATGGCTTCTAGTTTTGGTTCGGACCCGATCTTGGAGAAGCGTTCCGCTACCAGTTCCAGCCGGCGGATATCCTTACCCAATTCGTCCACAACCCCGAGAACGTCCTGATCGTTTTCCCGGATCAGTTTGAGGTGTTCCATCCAGGCAATAATAGCCGATATGGGCGTACCCAACTGGTGGGCCGTCTCTTTGGCCATACCTACCCACACGCGGTTCTGCTCGCTTCTCCGGGCCGCATTAATACCCATGTAACCGAACAGGATAAATGCGGCGATCAGCAGAAACTGAACAAAGGGAAAATACCGCAGTTGGGTCATTACCTTCGATTCTTTGTAGAAGATGAGATTGCCGGCAGCATCTACCGGAGTGAACCCGTCAGCCCGGAGCTTCTGTACTTCATTTTGTAAATACTTCATAGTGGCTTCGCTCATTGGGTCGCCGCCGTTGCTGTGCTCCTCGGTCTCTTTATCGATCTCTTCTCCGAAATTCTTGGTCCAGATAATTTTATCGCGTTCGTCCGTGATGATGATGGGGATGGTCTTGTTGGAACTGATCACATTTATAAAAAAGGTGAGGTCTCCGTAGGGATCTTCATCGTCGACATCTGATATGGCCAGATAGCAATTGGCTACGTTTTCGGCCTGCTGACGCTCGGAGATACGTAGTTCACGAGCCAGGTGATTGGTGAAATAGAGAGAAATGGCAACAATGACCAGTCCAAATATGGCTAAGTGGATCCGCCAACCTGATTTTTGACCGTAAATATTCATAAATGATTCGTGCTACTCCTCCGTTCAAACGGAAAGGTAAACAAGCGGCCGGTAAATATCGGCCAAAACACTAAATAATATTCAAGTTTTCAGTTACCTGCCTGATTAGTGATCAGATTTGTTTAGCTAATGCTGGATTTTATAGCGTCTGTTTGGAGTAAGATGACTGATAACTTACACTCCTATAACACATTTTTTGGAGTTCTGATTGTGTAAAAAGAGATCATTCTACGTTGGAATACGTGGATATGGGAGGAAAAGCATGAAACTTTTTACCATTTAATACACTTTAATAAAGTAAGTCCTGTCAATTGGTAGGTCGGAAATGTATTATTACCTTTGTTAGCATGGATATTAAAGCTGGAATACTTAACAAGGACGAAGCCGAGAAACTGGAAAGGATTGCTTATATCCTGAAAACGGTTGCACATCCTTTGCGCCTGGGCATCGTTCACCTGTTGGAAAAATACCCTCGCCTTTCCGTTGGCGAGATCTGTGAAATGCTGGACAGTGAGCAATCGCTATGTTCTCATCATCTGCAAAATATGCGGCTCAAAGGTTTACTCTCCGTCAAAAGAGAAGGCCGCAGCATGTATTACTCCCTCAAGGAAAGGGATGTTTCCCTGATCATCGAATGTCTGGAGAACTGTCAGTGTAATATGTAGTTTTGGTGCTGGGCACTGGGTATCGGGTGCTCGGTAAAAGCCTGCAAATTTATATGCTTAGGGATGTCTAACCTGAGCAGGAGCAGCGTTGTAACCAGTATTCAGTTGCTGAAGATGGCCTTTGCCGGATTCCTGAAATCTGCTTTGAACTTATCCTCTCATTCCTCATTCCTCATTCCTAAAATAAGTCCGTCATAAGCCAATTCCACCCCTGCCGGTAAGGTTCGGTTGACTTCCTGGTGTATTCCCATCCGGTGACTCATATGGGTGAGCAATGCCCGTTCTGGGGCAATCTCCCTGATGAAGGCCAGTGCTTCCCGTAGATTGAGATGTGAATGGTGCTCCTGATGGTGCAGCGCATTCACCACCAGATACCTGCTTCCTTTTACCTTTTCTTTTTCCTGATCGCTTATGTTCTTCATATCGGTGATGTAAGTGAAGGGACCGATACGAAAACCGAGCACGGGAATGCTTCCGTGTTGCACCTCAATGGGAGTCAGTTCCAGATCGTGAATGGTGAAACCGGTAGCCCTGGAAATGTGATGTAACTTGAGCATGGGGGCGCCGGGATAAGGGTTTTCGGCAAAAACGTAGGCGAAGCGGGTGTGCAGTTCTTTGGCAACCCTGTCGCTGGCATAAACCGGCATATCTTCGCGTTTCTGGAAGTTAAAAGGGCGCACGTCATCCATACCGATGATGTGGTCGTTATGCTCATGGGTGAGTACAACCGCTTCCAGGTGATCCACATTTTCCCGGAGCATTTGTTGCCGGAAATCCGGACCGCAATCGATCACAATGTTGGTGCTTTCACTGGAGATCAGGATCGACGTACGCAGTCGTTTGTCGTGCGGATCATCCGACCGGCATACTTCACAGGTACATCCGATGACCGGTACGCCCTGTGAGGTACCCGTACCCAGAAAAGTTATCGTAAAATCTTGTGCTGTCAACGTTTCCCCCTTTTGCTGGTAAGTATATGTTTAGATCTTCATTTGCCGATTCGAAGATGAACGCTGAACAGGGTCCCAAATTAGCTCAGATCATTGTGTATTCCGGGAGCACTTCACTCCTCCCCGGAAGAAGTTACTTCCTCCTGTTCATTATCTTGCGTGTTCTCTTCCGGTTCTTCTTCCTCTTCGTCGTCATCATTATTATCGGATTGTTCGATTTTCTTGAGTAACTTCTGAGATACTTCACTCAACTGCTCGGCTTCAAATTCCAGATTCTGCAAAATATCCAGCAGGCAGTTCATGCGTCCTTCCACATCAAAGAACTTGTTGATGACCGCGATCTTTTTATTTTCTACGATGCAGTAGCCGGAGTTGAAGTTCCCTTTTTCATAACGAACGGTATATTCCAGCTCCCCCATGAGGGATTCTAATTTTTTCAGACTATGTCGTGTATATTTAAGCATGGCTCTGGCTAACTTTGTTTGACGGTTAACGGTAGACGGCGAAAGGATTAGGGATCACGTTATTTACCAGGCTGTCCTATTGTTTCCACAAAAAAGGCAAAACTATGCAAATTTGGAAGGTATTCCTCCTAATACTGATACTATCAACCGGGAGTTTAACAAGTACTTCGGCCCAACGGTTTAAAGGATCGCTGATCGGTGGCTTCAATCTGGCCCAGCTGGATGGAGACGATCTCAGCGGCTTCAATAAAATAGGGTTGAACGCCGGGGCAAAAGTGGCCGCGGTGTTGAGTGACCGCTGGCAACTCAGCCTGGAGATGCTCTTTGCCCAACAGGGGAGTCACCGGACGCGGGACGATCTGTACTATGGTCTGTACAATAACATCCGTCTCAATCTGGTGGAAGCTCCGGTAATGATCAGTTTTAAAGACTGGAAATTTCACGTTAGTACGGGATTCTCTTATGCACGACTGATCAGTTACAGCGCCGAGTCACCAATTGGTGAGGATTTGACCGATACCGAAACCTACCGGGATGATCTCTATTTCTGGATCGTTGGTGCCACTTACTATTTTCACGAACGGTGGGGTGTCAATGTGCGTTGGCAACGGGCCCTGGTCGATCTGGAAACACAGGAAGGAAAGACGCTGCTGGGGCGCAATGTGGCGATCCGGTTGGTGTATGCGCTGTGATATCGTGGGGTTAGTGGTATATATTACCTTACACCGTGAAGTAAATTAGTTAACATTGCTCATGTTGGATTGCTTCATTGCTCCATTGTTACATCGAATCGTAGGTTGGAGAATCCGTCCGCTTGATCTTTGTGTAATAGAATTCTATTGTCAATGTACATACACTCATTTAAGTTTAATGATCATAATGAAAAAAACAAGCCTCTACCTGCTGCTGTCCCTGATCAGCATCGCTTACAGTTGTCAAAATCAGGGAGATACCGGACAGACCGCTAATACGACCGAAACGACTGAAGCGGCCGGTACTTCTGATCCTACTGCTCCCGAACTGGATAAACCTTATCCTAGTCTGCCGCCCGAACGCATGGTGGCGCTGTATAACAATGTAGACTATATCGATTTTGTATTCTACTACACTAATTTTTCGATGAACCAGTCGGATAATGCCAGCATTAAAGCCACACTCAGTAACGTTTCGGCGGACGTTCCGGGGATTGATCCCGCGTGCCAACCGATCGGCAGCCTTTTCTTCCAGTCGAAAGGGCAGGAACTCATACAGGCAGAATTGTACTTTACCGAAAACTGTGTGTACTACGTCTGGTTGGAGAACGGGCAGCGCACCTACGCCAACAAGATGACTCCCAATGGGTTTAAATTTTACGAGCGGGTGTTTACACAGGCCGGCGGACAACAGTGATGACGTTCGCCGTAATCCTCCACCTCATCGTACTTTTGTCTACGCCGGTAGATTATATTGGTCATCCGGGAGCGAAAAGATTTACATTTGAAGTATCAAAAGATGAAAAATTACAATCATGGCAAGAAGATTGAAATCAACGCCTTTCGCCCGGTTTTTAGTGGCGATGTTGTTTATCGTGCCGCTGGCCTACCTGGGGGCTGCCTATTACAACGGACAAGATCCGATCAAGCTGATTAAGGATAAACTGGGGATTGAAGAGAACCATATCGTACGGGAAGAGGCAGATGATCATACTACCGTATCCGGTGATGACAGTTATGACCTGCGGCAAAAGATCGAGCAGTTGGAAGAGCGTATCCATGACCTGGAAGCGGAAAATAAGCGGCTGCAGGAAAAAGTGCATGAACTGCAGATGCGCGAATAATGCAGGCGATTCCCAACCTCAGATAAACATTGATGGTTTTAATGGAAAATCACTTATAGCATGGACCTCACACTCTTTCTCGACGCTTCCGTCAACCAGGCCGGATTAGGCCTGGGCACCTGGATTATTCACATCCTTATTAATGCGGTAGCCCTGATGGCTGCTGCCTATATTCTGGAGGGCGTGACCATCTCAGACTTTACCCGGGCGATCCTGCTCGCTGTTGTCCTGGCGGTATTGAACAGCACCCTGGGAGCCGTTCTCGACTTTGTTTCTACGCCATTACGTTGGATCACTCTTGGTCTTTTTAGCGTAGTTGTGGACGCGATCGTACTTAAAGTGGCGGATTATTTTATGAAGGGTTTTTCGATCAGATCTTTCAGCTGGGCACTGTTGCTGGCGGTGGTATTAGCCATATTTAACACTTTATCGAGCTGGATATTCTTCTAGAAGTGGGGTACTCCCCTAGCGAATAGATGCAAAAGTCGTATCTTTCGGACCTAATTGGGGGGATACGATGTATATGGATCGCTTATTTTTTTCCCTTTTGGTATCTGCTTTATGCTTCTCGCTGCAAACAACGGCCCAGACGTCTCCCTGGCGGCTGGACTTCTTTTTTGGGCCTTCGGCCTATATGGGAGACCTGGCAGATCAACCTTTCTATTCCCGTAACTGGCATCCGGTCGGTGGCATCGGCATCCAGTATCAGCTCGGGAAGGTCCTGGCGCTCAAATCCAGTCTTTACCACGGACAGATCAGTGGTAATGATGCATACTTCGAAACCGAAGACTGGCCGCGTGGCGATCGCCTGGCCCATTTTTCCTCGCCTATTACAAATTGGAGTACTACGCTGGAATATCATCCGCTGGATAAGCTGGCCGGCGATGGTCGTAAGCTGATATCACCTTACATCGCGTTCGGTGGCGGTTTGCTGATCTATGATCCTGATACCTATTTTGATTTTACCCGTAATCCGGAACTGGAAGAGGCTATTGCCAAGGATAACTCGGCTAAGTACGCCAAATCGGCTGCCAGTCTGGACCTTGGGGTAGGTGTCGACTGGCGAGTGATGGATCGCTGGACCATAGGACTAACCGGTGCGGTTCATCCCACCGGGACGGATTTTCTGGATGGGGTGAGTTTTGCCGGTAACCCTAACAAGCGAGACTGGTTTACCCGGGCGGGATTGCGTATACAGTACGATTTTGTGCCTGAGTCGGATACGGACCGGGATGGGATACCCAATTCGAAGGATATGTGCCCGAATAGCCCGGGCTTACCGGAAACCCAGGGTTGTCCGGATTCGGACCGGGACGGCATACACGATGGAATAGATATGTGTGCTTCGATTCCCGGAAAGATCAGCCTGAACGGCTGCCCGGACACTGATGGTGACGGTATTGCCGATAAGGATGACCTGTGTCCGGATCGATACGGTTCTTTTCAGCGCGGTGGTTGCCCGATTGAAGACCGGGATCAGGACGGTATTGAAGATTACCGGGATCGTTGCCCGGATCAGGCCGGACCGCCGGAACGGGAAGGGTGTCCGGTTGTCGATCGCGATCAGGATGGTATACTGGATGAGGACGATCACTGCCCGGACGATTTCGGTCTGTCCATTTTTGGCGGCTGTCCGGATACGGACGGCGACGGTATTGAAGATAGCCGTGATGCCTGTCCTACGCTTTTTGGTGTATATACACACAACGGCTGCCCGGAGGTGGTCTTTCCTGAAGATGCGGCAGCAGAGTTCAATCGCCAATACCTGTTATTTGAATTGGGGAGTGATGATATTGCTCGTTACGAGCTATTGGATCAGATTGTCGAATTCATGGAAGAAAATCGCGAGTATAAGCTGGATGTCAATGGTTTTACCGATAATGAAGGAAACGCACAAACCAGTCTTTCTTTATCCCGGGCCCGGGCCCGGCGCTGTTACCGCTATCTGGTAGAGCAGGGCATAGATGAAAACCGGATCAGTTTTCAGGGGCTGGGGGCCAAACCACTTTCCTCTGGCGTTATGCTGCCGAGAGGGCAAGCCCGGAATCGCCGGGTTGAATTTTTTTTATATAAATAATTAAAAAAATTATCTTTCATTGTAACTTTAGCTATTCCTCTCTCGTAAGGATTTTAAGACAGTTCTGGTAGAATGTCAGTCGAATTCCCCCCTTGTGATATTTTCAATAACCGTCTTTTCAAGCTAATCAGCGTACGATTTACCGGCGCCGGCAATAGTCATCTCCATAGAAGACCCCGGATCTGGATACCACTGGAACTTCTGATCATTCATTACACATCATCACATTAGGAACCATCTTTTTTACCCGTATTTATCTCACACATTCATCCCAAATGTTCAGGGAGCTCGTGTAGCACCCCGTTTTGTCTTGGTCGGCAGACGACGGTCTTCGGCTGGGTTTTCCACTTTTAAACCTAATGAATGAGTTGATATGAGAAAATTATTGATCGCAGTTTTAGTGTATTGCTTCGTGGTTTCCCTGCAAGCGCAAAATACTTCCTGGGAGGGAGGTTTGATGATCGGCGGCGCGCTGATGGGGGGGGATCTGGTAGACGCCAATGTGGAATCCATTAATCACCTCAACCTGGCTTACGGCCTGATGGCTCGTCGGTATTTCAGTCCGAACCTGGGCTTACGGCTCAACCTGCTGCACACTCGTATTTCCGCAGATGATGATCTGTATAACCGACTTCGGGATCGCGGTTTTCGGACCGAATCTCCT
>JAGQXH010000339.1 GCA_020436695.1 Lewinella sp.
GGCTTTTGCCGGACTGGAAGAAAGAGGTATACCGGTAGCCCGGCCGAAGCAAACCGTGGCTACTGCTGACCACAATGTACCCACCAAGGATCAACACCTGCCGATCAATGAGGCGCTGTCTCGTTTCCAGGTTGAAAAACTGGAAGAGAATTGCGAAAAGTTTGGCGTGCAATACTACGGCCTGGGCAATAAACACCAGGGGATCGTGCACGTGATCGGTCCGGAACTTGGGATCACCCAGCCGGGCATGACCATCGTTTGCGGCGACAGTCATACTTCTACCCACGGTGCCTTCGGATGCATTGCCTTCGGTATCGGAACCAGTCAGGTAGAACAGGTGATGGCCTCCCAATGTCTGCTTCAGAAGAAACCCAAAAGCATGCGCATTACCGTCGACGGTAAACTTCCGAAAGGCGTACTGGCCAAGGACATCATTCTCTATATCATTTCCAAGCTTACGGCCAGCGGCGGTACGGGCCATTTTGTAGAATACGCCGGCAGCGCCATCCGCGATCTTTCCATGGAGGGCCGTATGACGATCTGCAACATGAGTATTGAAATGGGTGCCCGCGGGGGTATGATCGCACCGGATGAAAAGACTTTTGAATACGTAAAAGGCCGCGAATTTGCTCCGAAAGGAGCTGATTTCGATCAGAAAAAAGCCTACTGGGAAACCCTCTTTACCGATGAAGATGCCGTATTCGATACCGAATATCACTATCGGGCAGAAGACATCGAGCCGATGGTGACTTACGGCACCAACCCGGGCATGGGTATTAAAGTAACCGGTCATATTCCCAAGCTGGAAGATGTGGACAATCCCGTTACTTTCGCTAAATCACTGGAATACATGGGCTTGCAGGCGGGAGATACGCTGCTGGGCAAATCCATCGACTATGTATTCATCGGTAGTTGTACCAACTCACGCATTGAAGACCTGCGTCTGGTTGCTGATTTCGTACGCGGCAAAAAGAAGGCCGAGCACGTCAATGCCATGATCGTACCAGGATCGCAGCAGGTGATGGCTCAGGTACAGGCGGAAGGGCTGGATAAGATCTTCCAGGAAGCGGGCTTTGACTTCCGCGAACCCGGTTGCTCTGCCTGTCTGGGTATGAATGAAGATAAGGTACCCAAAGGGAAATACTGTGTGTCTACCTCCAACCGTAACTTCGAAGGACGTCAGGGCCCCGGCGCCCGTACTATTCTGGCCAGTCCGCTGGTAGCGGCTGCCACAGCGATCGAAGGACGGATCGTGGACGTAAGAGAGCATTTGAATTAGTCAACAAGTCGGATAGTCGTAAGTCGTAAGTCCTTGAGTCGTAAGTCCAATAAGACTGACTAAAAGACTTACGACTGGCTGACTTACGACTTAAAATATACATCATGGATAAATTCACCACCATCATATCAACGGCCGTACCGCTGCCCATTGAGGAAGTAGATACGGATCAGATCATTCCTGCCCGTTTTCTTAAAGCCACCACCCGTGAAGGATTTGGCGATAATCTGTTCCGCGACTGGCGCTATAATCCGGATGACAGCCCAAAACAGGATTTCATCCTGAATAATCCTACTTACAGCGGCCAGATCATCGTAGCTGGTAAGAACTTTGGTTGCGGTTCCAGCCGGGAGCACGCGGCCTGGGCGCTGTACGATTACGGGTTCAAAGTTGTTGTTTCCAGTTTCTTTGCCGATATTTTCCGTGGCAATGCCCTGAATAACGGCCTGCTTCCAGTACAGGTATCCGAAGCTTTTTTGCACGATATCTTTACCGCCATTGAAAAAGACCCGCAGGCACAGTTCAAGGTGGATCTTGAAACGCAGACTTTTACGATCGTTTCTACCGGACAATCTACCGGTTTTGAGATCGACCCGTATAAGAAAATGTGTCTGATCAACGGTTACGATGATATAGATTACTTAATAAGCCTTAAGGATGAGATTGAGGCTTTTGAAGCGAAAAGAGCATAATTTGAGTCGTAAGCCAGTTAGTCGTAAGTCAATTAGTCTGTCCCAAGAGACTTATTGCCGGCCGACTTACGACTAACTGACTTAGGACTTAGGACTAATAAAAACATCATGAAAAAGATAAAAATAGCCGTATTGCCCGGAGACGGGATCGGACCGGAAGTGACCTGGCAGGCCATCAAAGCACTAGATGCTGTGGGAGACCGCTTTGGTCATTATTTCGAATATTGCTTTGCTGATGTAGGAGCAATCGCTATCGACAAGACCGGCTCTCCCCTCCCCGATCTCACGCTGGAGGCTTGCATGAATGCCGATGCCGTACTGTTCGGAGCTATTGGTGATCCGAAATACGATAACGATCCCAATGCTAAGGTACGCCCGGAACAGGGATTGCTGGCACTGCGCAAGGGATTGGGGCTCTACGCTAATATCCGCCCGGTAACCACTTACTCCAATCTGCTGCACCTCTCTCCGTTAAAGGAGAACAAGGTAAAAGACGTGGATCTGGTGATCTACCGCGAACTCACCGGAGGTATTTACTTTGGTGAGAAGGGCCGGGCTGCAGATGACAGCTCTGCATTTGATACCTGTCTTTACAAAAGAGATGAGATTGAACGCATCTCCCACCTGGCTTTCCAGCACGCCCGTCAGCGTCGCAACAAGGTGACCCTGGTCGATAAGGCCAATGTGTTGGAAAATTCCCGCCTATGGCGTCATGTGGTGACGGAGCTGCATACTAAAGAATACTCGGATGTAGAACTGGATTACATGTTCGTAGATAACGCTGCCATGCAGCTGATCCAATGGCCGAAGCAGTTTGATGTTGTGCTTACCGGTAATATGTTCGGTGACATTCTTTCCGATGAAGCGAGCGTGATCGCCGGTTCTATGGGACTGTTGCCTTCTGCTTCCATCGGTTTGCATACTTCCATGTTCGAACCCATACACGGTTCCTATCCGCAGGCTGCCGGTAGTGATATTGCCAATCCGATGGCGGCCATCCTTTCTGCCGCTATGTTACTGGACAGTCTGGAACTGTTTGAAGAAGCCAAAGTGATCCGTGAGGCCGTTACGGACCTGCTGGAAAAAGGCATCGGTACGCCGGAACTTTCTCCCCGCATCACTTACGGTACCACTCAGATCGGCGATACCATCGCCCATATGATCGCAGAACCGGACTTTGTGATCAAGGAGGATCAGGTGAATGAGGGAACCTCAACCATCATATGATCGGTTGAGACCTGGCATCGGTTATTACTGACGATACGATTTTTATACCTGAAAAGCGGGGCCCCGGGTTCCGCTTTTTTTATTCCTCTATCTTCATGACTCTCCCCTTCGATCCGTCTCCCCGCCTGCACAATAATCAATCTCACTTTTATCATTTCTAAGTTCCTTTCCCTAACTTTGGAAAGTTTTCCGTCAGGCATACGGACCACTGCCTTCCCGATCAATAGTGCGGGAGGTCGCTTTGCCTAAACTGATCACTTACCATTATTATGAAGTTCAACCGAAAAACCTTCTTTAAAGGCCTTGCTATCGGTACCATCGGGTTGCCGGTCTACCTGCGTATTGCTCTGGGAAAAAACTTTGCTCAATCCGAAAGATCGGTCAGTAATATCAATGGCGAGCGGCATAGCTGGAAGATGGTAACCACCTGGCCGCCGAATTTTCCGATCATTGGTGAAGCCTGTCAGGTTTTTGCCGATGCCGTAGAGGCCATGTCCGGCGGGAGGCTGCACATCCAGGTATACGGTGGAGGCGAGTTGGTGCCCCCGCTGGAAGCTTTTGATGCCGTGCGCAGCGGCAGTGCCGAAATCGGCAGCGGTGCGGGTTATTACTGGGCCGGCAAACTCCCGGCAGCTACCTTCTTTGCGACGGTTCCCTTCGGGATGAATGCCCAACAGGCCAATGCCTGGGTAAATTTCGGCGGAGGGCTTCAACTCTGGGAAGAACTTTACAGCCCGTACAACCTGATCCCCATGCCTGCCGGCAATACCGGTGTGCAAATGGGTGGCTGGTTTAACCGGGAGATCAATAGTGTAGCTGACCTAAAGGGCCTGAAAATGCGTATTCCCGGTCTGGGTGGGAAAGTATTTGAGCGCGTAGGCGGCTCACCGGTCCTCATGGCCGGTAGTGAAATATACACCAGCCTGGAAAGAGGAGTGATCGATGCTACCGAATGGCTCAGTCCTTTCCACGATAATCTGGCGGGATTTCAGGAAATTGCCAAGTACTACTACTACCCGGGATGGCACGAGCCGGGCACGGTGCTGGAATATATTTTCAACAAGGAGAAATTTGAAGCACTTCCTGCCGACTTACAGGCCATTCTGCGCATCGCTACCGGTTACATCAACCAATGGACCCTATCCAGCATGGAGGCTAATAACGCTGCGACACTGGCAGAAATGAAGCGCAAGGGGGTTGATATTCGTCCATTCCCCAGGGAAGTGATCCAGGAACTCCGGGCTAAAACGAAAGACGTGATCGCTGAAATGACTGCGGGAGATGAATTTACCCGTCGGGTATATGATTCTTACCGGACTTTTCAGGAAAAAGCTACTGCCTGGTCCAAATTATCAGAACAAGTATATTACGATGAGCTGCAATCCTGACGGCACCCGATACGCTTCCCAATTTGTACCAAACCATTCATCGTAAACCGTAAATTCTATCAAAACAAACGAAAACCTATGTCTGACAAAAAAAAGATCCTGATCATTACCGGTGACGCCGGTGAGAGTTTTGAAGTCTTGTACGCCTCACATCGCTTCCGAGAAGCCGGATATGAGCCGGTGATCGCCGCCCCGAGCAAAAAGCGCATGAATCTGGTGATCCACGATTTTGAACCCGGCTGGGACACTTACGTGGAACGCAAGGGATACCTTGTTGAATCGGATATTGCCTTTGACGAAGTAAGCCCGGAAGACTATCATGCTGTTATGATCCCCGGCGGCCGGGCTCCGGAATACCTTCGGAATGACGGACGACTGATACGCATTTTACAGGAGTTTGCCGCCAGTGGAAAATACATTTTCGCGATCTGTCACGGTATCCAGTTGTTGGTAACGGCCGGGCTCGTAGACGGCCGGCAGATCACCTGCTATGAGCATGTAAAATTCGAGGTGGAATCCTGTGGTGGTACTTTCATCGGAAAACACCAGGCTGTGCGCGACGGAAAACTGGTGACCGGGCAGACCTGGCAGTCACACCCCGAATTCTATCCATTGGTATTCCAGTGTTTGGAAGAGGCCAGCCTCGTGGCCTGAAAAAAATACCGATCCACCCTGATCGCAGACATAGATTGAAAGCACACGTTCGTTTCTTTTTATATTGCGAATTCCTTTGACATTGGAATAAATGGGCTGAAAGTTGGAAAATAGAAGATCCATTTATGATCTTTATTGTTGCTAGTTATTAAATTTTTACTTTTCTCGTTCGGTATTGGAACTAAAGATTTGGCTCTGACCAGTGCAGGCCCTTGTCTGCATGTATTTAACTGACTTTAATCATTTCATAACCAATCTAGTATGAAAAAACTCACTTATTTTCTGTTCATCTTCCTTGGGTACACCAGTCTGATCCGTGCTCAGGAAACCTTTCCGGTTAATGATGTACAGGACACCCGATCACAGGCTTATGCCTTTACCAATGCCACCATCTACACCAGCAGCGGAACGCCCATGGAGGGGGCTACTTTACTGATCCGCAATGGAAAGGTACAGGCCATTGGCAAAGGATTAGCCATTCCCAAAGGTTACAACTCGGTCAACCTGGACGGCAAATTCATTTATCCTTCCTTTATCGATATGTATACCTCTTACGGCATGCCCGAAGCGGAACGCACCCGTGGTGGCGGTTTTGGCGGAGCAGAGCAGATCCAGTCCAATACCAAGGGAGCTTATAATAGCAATGAGGCTATCAAATCGGAATTCAATGCAGCTGAAGTATTCACCGTAAATGATAAGGATGCCAAAAAGATGCGCGATCTTGGTTTCGGCAGTGTACTCACCTTTCGGGAAGACGGCCTGGCACGTGGTACTTCATCCACGGTAACGCTGGCAGACGATACCGAGAACGAAGTAATGCTCAAACCGATCACAGCGGCTCATTACTCTTTTAACAAAGGAAGTTCCCGGCAACAGTATCCATCTTCAGCCATGGGATATATTTCACTACTGAAACAGACCTATCTGGACGCTGACTGGTATGGCAGCTTTGCCGTGAAACCCTTCACGGATCTGTCACTGGAAGCATGGATAAAGACCCAGAAAATGCCCCAGATATTTGAGGCTAACAACTGGCTGAATATTCTGCGGGCCGATAAACTGGGCGATGAGTTCGGCGTGCAGTACATCATGAAATCCGGCGGCGACAGCTATCAACGCATCGATGAGGTGAAAGCCAGCGGTGCTACGCTGATCGTACCGGTCAACTTTCCCGATGCTTACGATGTGGACGATCCCATCGATGCCTATAAGGTAAGCCTGGAAAACATGAAGCACTGGGAACTGGCTCCGGCCAACCTGGCTCATCTGGAAAAGGCAGGGATCACCTTCGCACTAACCACCGACGGACTTTCCAAGAAAGAAAGCTTCCTGGACAATCTGCGTAAAGCCATCAACTACGGACTTTCAGAAGAAGCTGCCCTCAAAGCCCTGACTACTACTCCGGCAACACTCCTTGGTGTCAGTGATATGGTCGGTAGTCTGAAAAGTGGTATGGTTGCCAATTTTATTATTACTTCCGGAAATATATTTGATGAAGGTACCACCCTCTATGAGAACTGGATACAGGGCAAACGATTCAAGATCAACGACATGCTGGCTCCTGATCTTAACGGGAAATACGTACTGGCCGTAGCCGGTCAAAGCTATAACCTGGAGATCTCCGGTAAACCGGGACGCCCTCAGGCCAAGCTGATGATGAACGATACCACAGAGGTAAAAGTCAATATGTCCATTGACGATGATATGATCAGCATGAATTTCGTCCCCGATCCGAAAGACAAAACCGGCGGCGCGATCGCTCTCACCGGCTGGCTGAGCGATAATAACCTGGCCGGTTCCGGCCAATTGGCCGATGGATCGTGGATAGATTGGAAAGCCTCTTTTGCCGAAGCGCTGCCCCAGAAGAAAATGACCGGCAATAAAGGCGGCGACGGTAAAGCGCCCCCACTGGGTGATATCATCTATCCTTTTGTAGCCTACGGCAATAACGAACTACCCAGGCAGGAGACTATTCTGATCAAGAATGCCACGGTCTGGACCATGGAAGCCGACGGCATACTGGAAAATACAGACGTCCTGCTGGAAAATGGGAAGATCGCCCGTATCGGTAAGGATCTTTCTGCCCGCGGAGCCCGCGTTATCGATGGAACGGGTAAACATCTGAGCCCCGGCATTATCGATGAACACTCGCACATTGCGGCGACATCCATCAACGACCGGGCTACGAATTCCGGTATGGTTCGCATCGGCGACGTGGTGGATTCCGAAGATCAGGAGATCTACCGGGCACTGTCCGGAGGAGTGACCGCCATTCAGATCCTGCACGGCTCGGCTAATCCCATCGGTGGTCAGTCGGCGCTGGTCAAACTGCGTTGGGGGTATACTCCGGAAGAAATGAAGATCGACGGTGCCGATGGTTTCATCAAATTTGCCTTGGGTGAGAACGTTAAACGTTCACGGGCAGACAACTCTATCCGCTATCCACAAACCAGGATGGGGGTTGAGCAGGTATACGTTGATGCTTTTCAGAGTGCAGTGGATTACGAGAAAAAGCAAAAAGCCTACGCGGCCCTGTCTGCTTCGGAAAAAGCCAAAGCCGAAAAACCACGCAAGGACCTGGCCATGGAAACCATGCTGGAGATTATCCACGGTAAACGCTTTATCACCTGCCACTCTTATGTACAATCGGAGATCAATATGCTGATGAAGGTGGCTGAGCGCTTCGGTTTCCGCATCAACACCTTTACGCACATCCTGGAAGGCTATAAAGTAGCCGATAAGATGGCCGCACACGGTGTGGGCGCTTCTACTTTCTCCGACTGGTGGGCTTACAAATGGGAGGTGCGCTACGCTATTCCCTACAACTCCACCATCATGATGCGGGAAGGTGTGGTAACTGCCGTCAACTCCGACGATGCCTCACTGATGCGTCGCCTGAATCAGGAAGCCGCCAAGGCAGTGAAGTACGGTGATCTGGAACCTTATGAAGCATTCAAAATGGCCACTTTGAACCCCTCCAAGTTGTTGCACCTCGACAAACGCATGGGTAGCATCAAAGTAGGCAAGGATGCTGATGTGGTGCTCTGGTCAGACAATCCGTTATCCATTTACGCAAGGGCCGAAAAGACCATCGTTGACGGTACGGTTTTCTTCGATTACGACAAAGATCAGGAGATGAAAGTGGCCATTCAGGAAGAGCGGGCGCGTTTGGTACAGAAGATGCGTGATGCCAAATCAAAAGGTGGTTCAACCCGCCCGGCACGAGCTACCTTCCGCCACCACTGGGAGTGTGATGATGTAAATGTGTACGAGGGGAATTGATGTTGTGATGTGATAATGCGCACCGCGTAATTATCATCCCGTATGAAGCCCAGTGGGCTGAAATCGGGATTGTGATCTATTCAAAAAGTAAAGGACGTGCCGTAAGCGTCTTAGTAGTTTGACGGAAATAAATGAACCAATTTTTCCTAGAGGTTTTGAAAATTTCGAACACCATTTCCTCTTAGTCAATGGCTTAGCGAAATATTAAAAACCTAAAATTGGCTTATTTATTTTTGCTCCGTCACTTAAAAAAAACAATCATGAAAAAATACCATATTTTCTTTTTAATAAATCTGGTGCTCATCCTGGCTGGCGGCTTAAGCGCACAAACGCGGGTAGTGCCCGCTCCGGCGCAGGAGAGACCGATCCTGCTGGAAGGTGCCACCAT
>JAGQXH010000033.1 GCA_020436695.1 Lewinella sp.
GGAGTTCATAAGCTGTTTTTTGTATTGGTATCAGATGTTCGGAAAAGGGCAGGTGCGTATATCCTTGCCTGCCGTAAATTGGTGATCCCGGTCAGGCTATGATGCCTGTGCCGCCTTATAGCGGCGAACCTGGAATTTTAGTTCCGGATGCTTGCGAATAGCGATCCATTCGGTGAGCAGTCCGCCCACTACATGCACAAATATCGTTGGCAACAGACTACCGCAATCGAGGGTCACATAGGCCGTAATCGCTCCGAATGGCACTGATAGTAGTGAGATCCGGTTATTCTTAAAATAATGGATCATGGCGTAGAGACCTGTACTGATGAGAATAGACCACCAGATGTTGCCGGTCTCCAGGTAGGCCGATTGCAGGATCAGTCCACGGAACATAAACTCCATACCTACCAGATAAAGTATCCAGAACAAGGCGCTGAGAAAGAGCAGGTGGGGTGTCCAGATGGTAACCCTGATCTCGGGGTATTCCACCAGGGTATTTCGTTTACGCGCACTCAACCAATTGAACAGGATCACGAGTGGCATCAGAATAAGCATCCAGCGGGTGACATCCCGGTTCCAGGCAAAACTGATGTGCAGCCCGGCAGCGGATGGATCGCCCAGTATCTGCCAATGAAAAAGCAGCAGATAAGGCAGGAGGCCATATACGATAAATCCCGTCAGACGCCGACGCAGGATGCGGTTGAAATAAGAAGGATTGATATCGAACTGTACCTGAAAAGACTTGGGAAGACGCAGGGAAAGTGAAAATAATGCATACCAGATCAAAAATCCGAGTGTAGCTGCGATCACGGAAAATATGAGAAAGGAAACTGCCATATGGGTTTAGTTTTAAACATTGATTCAATACGTTATCAGAGCATAAGCGGTGATATGCCAGTGAGTGTATTGTCAGGGGTTTAACATACTCCGGACAGTTGCTTCGGCCTCAACTGGGGGAAAACAGGCCATTACTTATTTATACCCGGAGACGGATCTAAGTTACCCAATATACGAAGAAATCCGGGTTTTAGTTTCCCGGTGCAAAATAATCGGCTATACTGCAAAGCGATTCGCTGACCTGCCAAAGACGCGAAGCCAACGCTTCATCATAAGACTGCGCTACAGAAGACACCGGCACTGACTTATACCAATACTTTCCGCTGACGCCTTCCAGTTCGGGTGCGGACGCTACATAAACCTGGCATTTCGCGCCTTCTGCGGGCGACATCCCCATATAAGCGCGCAGCCTCCAGGCCAGGGCATGAAGTGGATTGGTTGCCTTTTCACCAATGCGGGTCTTGTTGAGGCCCGGGTTGATGCAGTGTGCATGTACGTGTTGGATACCACTTTGACGCAGACGGCGATCCAGTTCGTAGGTAAACAATACGTTGGCCAGTTTGGTCTGATTGTAAGCCTTGAGTACGTGGTATTCCTGGATCAGATTGAGATCATCGAAATGGATCTCTCCTTTGGTATGATTGCCCGAACTCACATTCACCACCCGGGCTTCCTTTCCGGCCCGAAGACTATCCATGAGGGCATGAGTGAGCAAGAAATAGGACAGATGATTAACGGCAAACTGCGTTTCCACGCCGTCCTCGGTGAGAATGGGCTTTGACCGGACTGTTGCGGCATTATTGACCAGTACATTTACTTTTTTCCAGCGCTGGTTGATCTCATCGGCAGCATCCTTCACGGAACGTTGGCTGGACAGGTCGGCCAGTAAAAGATGTGTTTTTTCATTACCGGTCTCATCAACGATCTTTTGGCGGGCCAGTTCGCCCTTTTCCCGGGACCTGCAGATCATGATCACTTCTGCCTGCTTTTCGGCCAGGGCTTTAGCGGTTTCAAATCCAAGACCGGCATTGGCACCGGTGATGACACAGATTTTGTTTTGCATGCGATTCACTTGAGGTCTAGAACATTCGTGGATACATCCGAAATAACTGCAAAAGGCACTGCTTTATTATACCGGCTGATCTCACGGCGGGCATTTACTTTCATGGCACTGACTCCGACACAGCGCTACAACCCTTCCCTAACCCCAAATTCGCGGACAATCTCAATCTCCGTGCGGCCATTTAGAATGAGAATGAGGTAATCTCCCTGTTCCAGTGGCGTTTCATCCCTGGGTACTTTGATGAGTTTCCTCTGACCATTCTGGGTTTTACAGACACCAATGGCGATCACATTGTATTTTTCCTTCAGCGTATGAAAGGCATGACCGAAACTGTTGTTGACAAAAGGGTTGCTCTCCGTGATGCGGTATTGCTGAATGTCGAATTCGTTTTCCTCATTATAAATGGCTGATGTGATAAGATCGTTGGCAAAAAGTGCCACATCCGGCTCATAAGTATAACTCGCAATAAGCCGGGCGGCGATGGCATTTTTGGAAAGTACGTGGGTACAACCGGCACTGATGAAAGTATCCTTGAGGTCACCGGATTCCAGTGCTACCACAAAGGCTACCTTAGCGTTCACCTTTTTCACATTGAGCATGGCAATCAGATTGTCGGTATCGTTAGGTAAATTGACAAAAACTACGGACGCCTGTCCAAGATTGAGCTTATCAAAGTTGGAAGTATCCCGCCAGTCCGAGAACAGCACAAAGGCATGCTCGTTACCGAAGGAGGCATAAATAAGATCAATATGGTCCTTCTGATCAGTAACGATAGCCACTTGCCGGTCGGAATTGAGCAGCTGATGGACTACTTCACGGGAAAAATCATTCCAGCCGATGATCACAATGTGGTTGGTGAAACTCGTACCTTGATAACCCATTCTTTTGCGTTCTTTTAGTTCGGTAAAATGTTCGGAGGCCCGGCCGATGAGTAGGCCCAGCAGGCCCAGGCTCCCCAGAATGAAAGCAATGCCCAGTATCTTTCCCAGACCGGTGACCGGAAAAAAATCTCCGTAACCCACTGTGGTGAGCGTCACAATGGAATACCATATAGCATCTATCAAAGAGTGGATGTTGGCACCTTCCGCTCCTGATTCTACCCAGTAAAGAGCAAATACAAAGAAAAAATAGGCCAGCAGGCCGAGGAGGAGTAAGCGGAATTTCCGGAGATATCTCATGTTCAAGGGATGTTGTGTATAGGGCTTATTGTGCTACACTTTCGGCAAGTGTGGCCCGGCATCCTATATACACCAAATTACCACAAGATAAGTAAGAAAAGTATTTCTGTGATTTTTTACCGAAAAAAGACGCCTAATAGAGATGGTATCTGTGTAAAACAGAAGATAGGTGGTAGAGAACAGTATAAAAACTGACGATGTTACCCTATGTCATGATCGTATCTCTAGCGCTACCCATCTTCTAAATAAAGTCAGCTATTGTTACAACTTTAGGGTGGGTAGCAGGCAGCGCCGGTGCCAATATTCCAAAAAGAAAACAACGTGCGCTACCCGCTACCTCTTACCTGCCTTTCAGTCGACAGGTTTACAGTTAATAATGCTATTATTTTCCTGTTTTCACAAAGCGCGTGGTGACCTCTAGTCCCGGGACACGGATGAAGTACACACCTCCCGGCCAACCGGATACGTCGAAAGCAGTTTGATTTTCTCCTGCTTCCAGACGTATCCGTTTTTGTATCAGTAAATTACCGGCTACATTATAAATACCAATGGTGGCTTCCTGCTCTACATGGCTGGCCAGTCTTATGTATAGCTGGTCGATTGCCGGTACAGGATATACATTTGATACAGCCAGATTGACTTTGGCATCTACATTGAGAGCAGCATCGGCAACCAGCAGATTTTCGGACATAGTTTCCGGTCCCATAACTTCCGGCATCAAATCCGTTTCGGAGAAATATACAGCGGAAGCGCCGGCAAACAACTCGCTATACACCGGAGCCATGTCGCCGCTTCCCAAAGGCAGTTCGAATGCCAGTACTTTTCCTCCTTCATTAGCGCGCTCTGCTACATAAGCTCTGTGATTTACCAGATCAATGGCCACATCCACCGGATTGCCCAATTGGCTACTACCTCCGGACAGGCGAGTCTGTTCATCCATACTGATCATGCCGTCGGCACTGGCCATCATCCAGTTCTCTACCATAACCAATGCGCCATCAGTAGCACTGGCTGCATCTCCCACATCGGTCAGTAACATGATATCGCTTTCAGCATCGTAGTCAATGCCGTGGGTTCTCACCAGATTCTCCACAGCCACCATAGCATCGGGGGCCATAGAACTACCCATTGGCAGAATGAAAAAATCTTCAAAGACCGCCACCATATTGGAGTTGTCGACAATTGCGAACAGATCATTGCCGTTAGCGACCATGCCCCACAGGTTAATGTCTACATCGTAAGCCATTTCGAAACTAATGGAACCTGGAGCCAGGGTATATACCACTAAGCGGTTTTGCTGACCGTTGCCATCGCTGGCATCCTGTGCCACTACCAGCTTATCTCCCGAAACAGCGATCTCACGGCCGTTGGTAAAATCGGAGGTAGAAGTAGCCATCAGCGTCGGAGAAGTACTGACATTACTGTAAGCATTGACCACATGCTCACTTCGATTGAGTTGAAAAAGCATATCATTGGCACGATCATAATAGATGCCATCGGCATCCATAGCCATACTGGAAATAGAGCCTGAGGTGATCATGGCATCCTCCCACACATCATATATACCGATCATGGCCTGCGTATTGGAGGAAACAAAAAACTGGCCAGTGGGCTGCATTTCATCGCTATCCGAAAAAGTAATAGCGGAGGCACCGGCGAAGGGCTGACTGTAAACCGGTTCAATACTGCCCGTAGTAAACGGCATTTCAAACCCGAGTACCTTCCCGCCTCCATTAGCCCTTTCGGCTACATAAACACGGTTGCGGGCTTTATCCAGGGCTATATCTACCGGATTGCCCAATTCGCTGGCGTCACCCCAGATGCGGACCTGCTCCTCCATGGTGACCATACCGTCAGCACTGGCAGTGCTCCAGTTGCTGATCATTACCAGCGCACCGTCAGTGGCACTGGCAGCGCTGCCTATATCCGTCAGCAGCATCAGATCCATCTCCGCGTCATAGGTAATGCCGTGCGTTCTTACCAGGCCTTCGATCTCAACGGTCATATCCGGATTGAGTAATCCGGGTTTCCGGTTAAAAAAGTCATCAAATACGGCGATCATATTGGAATTGTCTACGACCGCGAACAGCATGTTGGGTGTAGCATGGATGCCCCAAAGGTTAATATTTACCAAAAAGCTCTTATGGAAGGAGACTGCGGTGGAGGGGAAAATGTTATACACCACCAGTTTATTCCGCATTCCGTTGGATCTGCTCGCATCCTGTGCCGCTACCAGTTTGTCGCCGACCACACTGATCTCCCGGCCGTTCCGGACACCGGAGGTAGATTTGGCCGAGAGCATCGGTACATCGTACACATTCGAGTAACTATTGATCACGTTTTTGGTGCGGTTAAGCTGAAAAAGCACATCATTGGTGCGGTCATAATAGATACCGTCGGCATCATCGGCTGCACTCGGGAAAGTGCTCATCATAATATTGTCGACATCCGAAACATCGAACATGCCGATCATCGGCTGGGTATTGGAAGAAACAAAGAGCAGCGGCGCAGCGGCAGTCCAATCTTCTAAGATGGATGCTTTTGTCGAATGATATTCTCTTTCTTCATTTGGAATGGGCCCATTCGGAGAGGTGGCGTACAGGCAGAAAGTAAGCGTAAATAAAAACAAAGTAGCTAGAGCTGTTCTCATGATCAGGTATTAAAGGTGAAAAATTTCAGACGACCAATTTCATTTGGTGGTTATCGATCATACATACGCACCCGGATCGTGCTTTGGATTGATCATCTGAAAAAAATCACTCAATAATGTTCTGCCTCCTGCAATTTCCGCCAAAAAGACCATCTCAGATTGGACACTGCTTCCGATAACAAACTGCCGTCGAAAGGGTACATCGAACACGTACCGGCTACGGTTGAACAGCTTCCCGGGAGTGCACGACTGTCCCCGGATTGTTCGCTGTATTCATTAGACCAATCGGCATTGCCCCACAGATGATCAGTGCTTAACGGTTCGTAGGTATCGGCATCAATAACTGTAAAGCGAAGGCTGGCTTCAGCATCTTTTTCCTGCTGAATGGTGGTAATCGTACCGCTCACCGTCGTATATTTAATTTCTTTCACTTCCACGTAGGCCGAATCTTTTTCACTCCAGACTTTTTTAATAATATAACCGTCCTCCACCTCCTTGGTGCTGGTGCACGTACTGCGGCTTTCCCGGTTGCTGCTAACGGAGAGCGTGGAGAAATAAAAATCTGCTTCACAATCGATCTTTGGTGCCGTTCCCGGCTCCAGATAGACGATCAGCCAACCCAGACGTTCCGGAAAATCATGTCCCCACAGCAGATTATCTACCGCCCAGGGATGGAAAGTGTCCCAACGTGGATGCGCTATCGGGTTCAACAGCAGATGCGTGGTACCCAGTTCGCGCATTTCTTCGGAGAGGGATTTTGCGTCTTTAAACGCAGGCACATAATACAGGCTTTTTATCAGTTCATCATAAGCCTGCCGGGCAAGAAGTCGATCACCGGCCCGACCTGAGGGAATAAATTCCTGAGCATTGGCGTAGTGATAAAGGGCAGATTTTTCGGCCGCTTCCTCAACAAGTGCTTTTGCCGGATAAAAAATGATGTTCGGGTAATATTCCGATCCGGACAGTTCCTGCAGCAGTGCATATACTTCTTCCTGCCGACGGTCGATCTGCCCGGCCAGTTGAAAGATCTCCGGCCACACTTCCGGCTGTCCGGTAGCCTGGAGGTCAGCTACCCGCTGACTATCCTGCTTCGTAAGCAGGAAAAAAGAAGTTTCCAGTGTGGCCAGTTCAGTCGCTTTAATTCGACCGTGACGAAGCTGGGTGCTACTTATTTTAAGTGCACGGGCGTATTCACCCTGTTCAATGAGTTTGGCGGGCTGAACGCAGGTAAAGAAAATAAATGGGAAAAAGATCAGGAGTAGATTTCTGAGCATCGGCAAGCGCATTTTTCATTCTAAGATAGGCTTTACCGGCTTGCCAACGGGTTAAAGAAATTTTAAATTCAGGATGGATCCGGCGTTAAAGTTTGTTAAGGCTCACCTACGGAGCACTCTTCTTATTTTTTCAACATCCGCATGCGTAATGCCGGCAGATTCCAAAGCGTTAAGATCTTCAATAGCAGCCTGCCCCCAATTTTTCGCTCCTTTATAAGCCTGATCTTTTCGCTCCAGATATATGACCTCCGCTTCCGCATAGCGCCCCTGCAACAGCAGGGCATGAGCCAGATTCAGGAATACCCATTCAGCTGTTGGGTTCACTTCCAATGCCCGACGAGCTATAGATTCAGCCCCTCTAAAATCTTCCGAAAAAAGCAGATAATGGGCCAGGTGATCATAAGCATCCACTGTAGCTGCCTGTACCCGTGGGTTTTCGGAATGCCGGCTAAGCGTTTCTTCCCAAATGGTAACTACTTCTTTTTGCGGTTCGGCCTTAGCTTTTTCGGTATTCTGTTCAGCCACGCTTCTTTGTGGTCCGGCTGCTTTTTCTTTCGAGGAAAAAAAATCGGGATCGGCTTTTTCCATGCCCAGGATCTCAATGACTGCACCACCCATACTTTCGGCAAGCGGCAAACCGGGATACTGATCGGAGAGCCGCAATGCTTCCCGGAATAATCCGAGTGCTTTTTTTTCTTCTCCCTGCTGGTAATAGATGATCCCCAACAAAAGGGCAGACCGGGCCACTTCAATATTATATTTGTCTGGTTCTCGTCCGGCAAATCGTCGTTTTATTTCCAATGATTTCAGAAAAGCGGCTTCTGACTGCTGGTAATTTCCCATTTGGGCGTACAAATTACCCAGATTCGTCAATGTGGAAGATACATCCGGATCATAGCGATCGGGATTAATTTCCGCCAGCCGTTCCCGGGTAGCCAGGGCTTCCAGGTATACCGACTCAGCCTTTGCAAAGTCCATCTGATTGGCATATAAAATGCCCAGATTATTTTGAATGGTGGATACTTCCGGATCGAAACGCCCGTCATTGGCCCGGGATAATCGCTGATAAATATCCAGCGCTTGCCGCAGAGAAGAATCAGCCCGGTCATATTCCTGTAGAGAGAGGTATAAATTGCCCAGGTTATTAAAATTCTTAGCCAGCTCCCGCTCAAATCGTTCCGGTTTGGCTTTCACCAAGCGTGAATTGATGGCCAGGGCCGTGCGATAAGCATCACCTGCCCGGTCAAACTCATCGATCGCATAATAACATCCACCCAAATTGTCTTGAGTAATGGCCACATCCGGATCATAGCGGTTCGGGTTGGTTTCCGCCAGGCGATTTCTGATTGCCAAAGCTTCCTGATAGGCATTTTTAGCCTTTTCGTAAGCATTGAGTTCAGTGTACATCTGCCCCAGATTGTGCTGGACGATCGCCACATCCGGATCGTAGCGCTCCGGATTGATCGCTGCTAGTCGGCGGTAGATCCGAAGTGCCTGTTGTAAGGATGAATCCGCCTTTTCGTAGGCATTCAGATCGGCGTATAGATTGCCCAGGTTATTGTAAATATCCGCCAGCGCCGGTTCATGCTTTTCCGGATCGGCTGTAGCCAGTCGCTTTCCGATCTTAAGCGATTCCAGGTAAGTCCTTTCCGCTTGTTCGTAATCATTTAGGTTGGCATAAAGGATCCCCAGGTTGTTCAAAGTTCTAGCTACGTAAGGACCAAAAGTTTCCGAATCAGACTCCGCCAGGCGTTTCCTAATAGCCAAGGCATTCAAAAAAGCAGCCTTAGCATTATCATACTCAAACAGGTCCGCGTACAAATTGCCCAGATTATTGTTGATCATGGCCATTTCGGCTTCAAATACGGCAGTATCGATCGATAGCAGGCGCCTGCAGATATCCAAGGCTTCCGAATAAGCCCGCCGGGAATCATCATAGCGGTTATCATTCCGTAACTCACTACCGAGATTATTCAAGATTGTGGCTTTTTGCATATCCGTTTTTCCATGTCGCAATGCCTGCCGGTAAAAGGTAATGGCTCGTTGCTGCTGATTGAGCTCTCCGCAAAAAAATGCCAGTTCCAGCAAATGATCCACATTCGTACTATCTCCCTCAATGGCGTACTTATAATTCTTGTAGGCGGCACCCCACTGTAGATCCGCCGCACAAAGACGGGCCTTCAGCAGATAATTGCTTACGCATTGCTGCAACATACTGTCTGCCTGCATACTAAGGTGCTGAGCTTCTGCTTTAGCGGCCTGTGCATCCTGCAGGCTCCGGCGCAACTGATCATCATCCATGAGGCTGATAGCCTCCTTAACTTTACCCGTTTCAAATAACTTCAGGGCCTCGCCCGCCATCCGGGATGCTTCATCAATATCGATACGCGCGAAGATCTGAGCGTAACGCTCGGCATTGGCAATGACCTGCTCTTTTTCCTGCTGCAGGTTGTCGATCTGTTGCAGCAGGATACGACGTTCTTCCTCATAACGCTCTCGTTCACCGGAATCGGACTGCAATTTCTGCAGTTGAGTATCCAGTCCCGCCAGTTGTTGACGTATCTGCACATTTTGTTGCCGGTAACCCTCGGTGGCATGATCAATGATGATACCGTAATACATGGCCTTTTGCTCCCGGAAAACATCTTTGGAACTCATTACGATCTGTAAGGGCGCCAGCGTGGGATCTTTGGGAATAGTCAGCCCCTGACTTTTTTCTTCATTGATCAAAACATAGCCTTCCAGGGAAAATTCGATAGCTCCCACCAGATCGCCTGCACTTTTACTGCTAAAATGTAGTTCGAAATATCCTTTGTCGTTGGTATAGGTCGTTTGGGCACCCAGGGCGTAGACTTCTACATTGGGCAGTGGGGTTTTACCGCTACTCTGGAGTTTGACCAGGCCGGCCAAAGTGTTCTGGGCATTGAGAAAGGTGCTGAGCAGTAGCACTGAGGAAAGACTGATTAGGTATTTCATTGAACGCTGGTTTCAGGGATTAATCGGATCTCGCTTTTTTCACCAAGTAAGGGATAGTACTTTTCTTCTTTTAGTGTGTAACCGTCTTTTTGAGCGTAGATCGTGTATTCATGTGCCCATTTTTCGGGGGGCAGTTGCAAATAGAAATTACCCAGTGAATCCGTTTGGTCAGTTTCACCGGCAACTTCGATCAGGACTTCTGAGAGGAATTGACGGCCATCGCGACTACGTACTTTTCCCTGTACGATACCCAGCCGATGATCCGGTCTTACTGCCAGATAAATGGGTTCACCGGTAAATCGATAGGTACTGTCCGGGTACATCAATTCGAAGCCCTCTGCCTGCATAGAAAGTTCAAAAGGCTCATCCTGAAACCGGCGATCGATCTCACTGAAAATGGTCTGGCCGCCCTGCCCTATAAGCTTTCTGTCTCGCCGGTCGTCAAAGTCAGCAATAAGTTCTCCTTCGTTCTCCAGAACAATATCCTGCCGGTTTTGCGGGCCATGTACATAGATCGTCAGATGTAGCCCCATCTGCGGGTCTTTGACATTAAACACAAAGACTTTGGTGATACCGGACAGAACTCCAATAAGTAAAAGGATTCCGGCAATCCACTGCCATCCGAAGCCCCCCTGGGCATTAACAACATTATGCTGGTTTTCTTCAGGCAATTCACCGATAATCTGCAACAGGGCTTCATTGATCCGCGCCAGAACGATCTGTTGGTGTTCTTCCGATGTAGTACCCAGTCTTTTCTCTTTAGCGTATGCCTGATATCTGGCAGACTGGGCCAGCACCTCTTCCTGCAGGTCTGCATCCCTTTGCTCCCGGGCAAATTCAAGGAGATGTTGGATGGCTGCTTTCGTATTGCCTTTGGCAAGAAGTTGCTGTAGGTGTTCTTTCAATCCCAGAAGATTTAGTTCGGCAGATAAAGTTAATGATTAAGAGACAGATCAAGAAGCGGGAAAAGCGCCCACATGCACAACTTTCATCCCCCGATTCTGCAAGGCGTTACGCAGAATCGGAAATATTTCGCTTCCCGAATTACTTATTTGAACGCAGTTGTGCGGTTCGGTTTTGCAGATCACCGATCGCAGGCAACGTATTGGTGGGTTGATCCAGATAGAAATAAGCCGTTGCGGAAACATCATCCCGCCGGTAAAAATTGGTCCAGCCCTGCGGCAGATCCGGATCTTTCAGATCCAGCGGCTGTTCTCTTTCTAAAAGCTTTGTGAATACCAGATCATTATGAATACTGATCGGTTGCAACTCCACTCCCTTGGCCAAAAATTTGATCACCCGGTCTTTGGGAGCTCCTCCGATCTGCTGTATAGTTACTTTGATGTTGTTGTCAAAAAAGACCGGATCGGGAATGTGGTAGCGATAAAAGGCAAACTGACCGGCCTTCGAATCGGCGATCAGTGAGCCCTGATACAGATGGTCATAAGTACCCTGACCATAGGCCGTGCCGATATAATCCTCGGTACCTGACCCCACCAGCGTAGGTTCTTCCTGATCTCCATCCAGGTAGATCTTAACTTCGCCTTCGCCCCACCAGGTATCCTCGTACGCTTCATTGGTCAATACGCCGATATTGGTGCCCAGGAACCGGCCTGCTCCTTCTACCTGCGGCAGTATCTCGAAGTCTTCAGCCAGAGCCGTTTCCAGCGACCTGCTCCAATAAGTGTGAAAATAAAGCATGTCCGCCTGGTGTTCTTCCAGTAGAATATCCACATCGTAAAAGATGGCGATCAGGTCTTTATCCGCATCATTGGAAATGGTAATACGCGCCCCTTCCCGGAAAGGCATGGGCACGAAACAATTAAATGACCGGCCTTCAGGATCAGCGAACAGGGCACTTTCAAAAGGGACCTTTTGGCCTAAACCCTCGCCGAAGAAATCGCCCAAAGGGGCAGAAACAGCCGGTTTATCACTGCCGTCCCAAAACATTTCGAGCCTCAGCGAACGAAGCATTTCGGGATCTCTCTGGCTGATAGTCATCCAGATCCGGCGTACGGTGCCGCTCCCTTCCATATTCACCAGATCGATGGATCCGCCGGCCTTAATATGATCGAAAGCGTGGCCTTTGGCGCCCCGGTTTTCCAGCCCTCCGGCGCCTTTTTGGCCGCTCCGGTTCTCAAAACTCACCCAGCGGGTTTGTTTACCGATGGGCATCTGGAAAAGCTCCTGACCATGGAGCTGGTTTCCTGCGAATGATAGAAGGAAGAGAAAGAGTAGGATCTTGTGGTTCATAGTTGCTGCTTTGGCTAAGTACTTCCTCAATAATACGAAATTCCGAACGATCCGACATGAGTATCGACTGTCGACACGCCGGAAGGAAGTCATGAGCCAAGAGCAAGGCCTGCACCACCATAAACCTGTTACCGGTATGTCAATTGATTAACCGGCAACAGGTAAGAACATCAATGCTCAATGTAATAGTTTGAATTAGCGGACTATGGACAGCTTTTTAAACAATGAAAAACTACAGGAATTACGGCAACTCTTACGCAATCGCTACCGAAACTGGCCTATTGATACGCCCTCTCCCCCCTCGGACCAGCACTATCAGCAGGAAGATGCATTCATGCTCCGCCTGAAGGAAACGATAGAATCAAACATGGGCAATCCGGATTTCGGCACGCTCGAACTCTGTAAAATGATGCTCATCAGCCGCACCCACCTGCATATGAAGGTGAAGGCACTTACGAATCATTCTACCTCCCATGTTATACGTACTCTCCGTTTGCATAAAGCCAGGAAGCTCCTCGAAAGCGCACAGTTCAATGTCAACGAAGTAGCCTACGAGGTAGGCTTCAAGGATCCGAGTTATTTCACAAGACGGTTCAAGGAGGAGTTTGGCGTAACGCCGGGAAGTCTGGTGAAATGATGGACGTTGAACAAATTATAAAGAGTCCATATCCAGTAGCAGTATGAGGCAGGTTGGTACATGGAGTTAATTCCCTATTTTCACAGGAAAATTGCACAACCTGCCATAATGAAAAACCACCTGGTCCTTCTGCTGATCCTTGCCTTATTCCACGCCTGTAACACAACCGGACCTACACTGCCGGCGCCCAGCCATCTGCGCTGCAATTTCCAGTCTGATCCCAAAGGTTTACTACCGGAAGCGCCTTTCTTCACCTGGTGGATGGAAAGCACCACCAAAAATGCCCGGCAAACCTATTGGCAGATCCAGATAGCTACTGATCCGAATTTCACTTCGGGGAACGACAAAATCATCTGGGACAGCGATAAGCAAGCGGCCGGTCGGGAAATACAAATACCCTATGACGGTCCGTCTCTGCAACCTACCAGTCGCTATTATTGGCGGGTACGCCTTTGGGACGAAGCCGGCAACGTATCCCCTTTTAGCGAAGTAGCCCAATGGGAAACCGGTCCCGGAGTCTGGGCCGGGAAATGGATCAGTGACGGTTCTGAACCATTCATTGACCGGACTGAATTTTTTAAAGATCACCCCAGTCCGCTTTTCCGCAAAACCTTCGAACTGACGGAAAAACCGGAACAGGCCCGGCTGTACATCTCGGGGCTGGGCTACTATGAAGCTTTTCTCAACGGAGATAAGATCGGGAAGGCTGTACT
The DNA here is from genome assembly GCA_020436695.1 of Lewinella sp. Lineage (GTDB taxonomy): Bacteria > Bacteroidota > Bacteroidia > Chitinophagales > Saprospiraceae > Flavilitoribacter. The sequence continues at coordinate 13,582 of JAGQXH010000033.1, forward strand.
TGATCCGGGTTGGACGGATTACGGAAAACACTGTCTCTACAACACCTACGAGATCACGGGCATGCTGCAATCCGGGCGGAACGCGCTGGGTGTCATGCTCGGCAATGGCTGGTACAATCCTATGCCCATCAATCACTTTGGCCGTTGGAACCTCCGGGAGATCCTGACCATTGGCCAGCCCAAACTGATCGCCGAGTTACACCTGACCTACGTCGACGGTCGAAAGGAGATAATTCTTTCAGATGAAAGCTGGCAACATGGAGAAAGCTGGATACTTTATAATGATGTGGACCCGGTGTACCGAAAACGGCCTGGCAGGAAGATACCTATATTCTTCGCGGTAACGGCCCGGAAGTATTTCAGCACCACTTTACTTTCCACGGATTCCGCTACGTACAGGTATAGTGAACGGTAAAGAGTATCCGGTGCTTGACAAAATATCGAGAATTGGAGATCCTTCCTGGAGATACCGTTATGTGATCATTCCTGCAACCGGTCTTGCCATTCTCTCAAGTCGAATAACAAGGCCGGATTCGTTAGCCATCCACTATCAGATATACTTTCCAAACCTATAATTGCCGGTATCGGCTACCTACGGTGAGCCGGCCAGTTCTTTCAGTCTTGCATTTTCTTTAGGAAAGCTGGAAGCAGGATAATAATTTTCAAACATAAAAAACAGGGAACGCTTTTCTTTCTGTTTTTCCTCATTTTCACCATCATATGACTTCAACCACTTTTCCACATAGGGAAAGGCCGTCAGTGGTTCTTCTTTATCACTGAGATAGTTTATAGCAATATATAATAGATCTCCCCGATATTTATCGTAGTCAATTTTTTCCATATTCGCTTCGTGGATCTCTATCTTTCTCAAGGTCACTGCAAAAAAACATTCATTTTCAGCTCCTTTAACCATACAATTCGTCAAAGCCAATTCTGCTTCCTCCAACGTTTGGATCTCATCGATTTCTGTTCCTCCCAGACTATCCAGCAGTGCCTGCATTTCCTCTGTTCTGCCATTCATCTGGTAGAGTGCGGCCAATCCATGGATCATTTCCTGATATTCTTCCTTGTCCAGCTCTTTCATTTCCCTGCTTATCGTCAGTAGTCGATCTACATAAACTGCTGCCGCTTCGTATTTCTTCCAATGGATGAGATAAGCAGCAAAATCACTGAGTGATTCCACGTAATCATCATCCTTCAATTCACCTACTTCCTGTTTCAGTTTATAGAGCTTTTCGTGCTGTTCCAGCAGGCAGTTAACATCTTCGTTATCCCAGCAGGCATCTATTTTTTCTTCTACTTCATAAATGGCCATATCCATCGGTTCCGGATCATTCAAACCATTGTATAGCGTAATTTCAGACCAGGTGAGCGGGCTGTAAAATTCTTTGAACACATTGATATCCGGTAGGATAACGCCGGCGTTAGACAAATTGATGAGCTCGTCTTTCAACACCAAAATCCAACCGGGATTAAAGCCAACGTTCTTTTCGTCTTTATCAATAATGTAAGACTGATCCTTATGTTCTATAATAATCGGACGGGCTTCATCCATTTCCCCCTGATAGGCCAGCGCCAGTACTAAATATACTGAAGCAAAATCATTACGGGTTGTGTATAATTCGCCTATTTTGGCGTACTCGGCAGCTTTTTCAAATTCTTTGGATAACAGACTCAATTTGGCCATATCCCCGTAACTGTCTCCCAGTTTCTCCCGAACCCTAATATTATCGGGATATTTGGAAAAGGCATTACGCCAAAGGGTCAGGATATCAGTCTGATGTTTTTTCAATTTTCCAAACAATTCCGCTTTCTCCTTTTCGGTCTCGGGATTTGAGTAAATACGTTCGTCCCAATATCTGGCCGTGACATATTCTTCTTCCTGAGCCTTTAGTTCAGCCCAGAAAGGATAGATTTCTTCGAGCGCTACCTTATATTCATTGAGCAGGTTATTAGCAAGATCCTGCATGCGGGCAAGATGGTAATGTTTTTCTGCCAGCACAAAAGCTTTTTTGAAGTAATGGTCTTGCGGTTTGCCGGCCCTGATGGAATTTTGGCCCCTCATACTGTACCCCATGGCCAATTCCGGTTCAAAGCGATCGGGATTTCTGACCACTAAATTCTCGATAATCTCAAAGGCTTCTTTGTAATACTTCTCCATTTCTACGGCCTCTCCGCGAAGGGCGTGGAAGCTACCCATTTGGATTAAAGTGATATAACGATCAAATTGTTGCGTTTCTCCAGCCTCCTGGCTCAACTCCGGTAGTAATACATCGTTTTTCCACTCATCACCCAGAGCATCCTGTCCAGTTTCAATAGCCCGGGAGATATAGATCTGCGTTTTTAGCTGGTTTACCTGAGTCTGATACTTACTATCGGTTTTGGCCAATAGTTCATACTCCTCCAAAGCCTTTTTTTTGTAGTAATAGCTCGATTTACCATCAATATAAGCGTCCAGGTTACCGATGGTAGCATAGACAAATGCCCGTCGGGGCCGGTATGTTACGCTATCCTTCTGAAAAAGTTCGTCAATCACCCGGAGGGCAGTGCTGTAATCCAGATATTGTTTGTCTATCCGTTTCCATTCCCCGTACATACTTCCACGGGACAGGTACAGTCGATATTGTGCTTCCAGTGTTGGAATGGTGGTATTATCTTCCTGCTCCAATTTGGCAATATTGGAGGATAGGACTTTTTCAGCTTCATTGAATTCTTCCAGCGCGTCATAAAGCAAGGCCAGTGTGATAGAATGGCTAGCCTGCCCGATGGGGTCATCAGACAGTTTCACCAGCCGTTCGGCATAATCAATAGCCTCTTCTACTTTATTCTGATTTGAAAGGAAATTAGTATAGTTGACCAGTGTTTTGATATTGAGCGAATCCAGTTCAAAAAGCAATTCATAGCAATACTCAACACTGTCAATCTCCAGGGATATTTCGTGAAGGTCTGCTTTAAATTGTATGCCAGGTATCAGCCGCTGTATGCGGAAATTATTGGCGCGATCGAGGCTATCCAACATTCTTCTCAACATTTCGCGTTTTTCAATACGCTCCCGAGCCTCAGGCACCAGGTTATCTCTATTGAGAATCTCAATAGCCTTATCGAGATCGCCATTCTGAAATTCCTTGAAAGCCATCTGTAGTGACTCTAATTCTACATCCAGATTGACGCGAGCATACTTTTCGGCCAACTGTTGTGCTTTCTTTTCTACATTTTGGTACTCCTCTTTTAAAGAGGCGATCTCATTCTCAAGGGATTTTATTTGGATTAGATTATTCCCTTTGGTTTCGATCAGAGAATCCCTCTCCGATTGTAACAGACTGATTTGGTCAGCCAACTTTTTTTCTGCGGCCGTCTTTCCTACCCGATAAATCTGCTTTCGATAATCAGCCAGCAGTTGAGGGCTTGCCAAGTAGACCTTTACCAGTTCTTTCTGCCCTGCAACTGCCTTTAGTTCATCAAAATTGACCACCTCAAGGTTATTTTTTGTGACGACGATATTGAAAGACTCGTGTTTAGGCACCCCAACAAGAACCAACGTGAACTTACCATTGATATCAGTAGTGGTTTTTTGGGAGCGTCCTAAACGCTCTTTCACTTCGGCAAGATGAACATATTCTGTGGCGCCGTTGAAATATTTGCTGTTGAATACGGAAACTACTCCATTTATCAAATTCTGTTGGGCAAAAGCGGAATAAGAGAAAAGCAGGAAAATAGATAATAGCCAAATACGCATGGAAATAGAATTATGGTTTAGCGTGTTAATAGATTAAAGCGGTTGCATTACAGTGCTCAATGGAACACCCGTTTGAGGCAAGGCGGTTTCTTTGTTCATCTTATATCCCTGCTTGTAAAAGATCACTTCCTGTTCTCTTTTCTGGCGGTCCGGTGGAATAAATATTTCAAAAAAACCAAAAATATCGGAAGTGTCCCGAAAGACCTCTACTGATACGATCACTCCTGCCAACGGTTGTTCGTCTGCATAAACATTCCCGAAAACGCGGTCAAGTCCAGAAAGCTCTACTTCCAGGTACACCGGCCGTCCTCGCTGAAGTTGATAAACCGAATCAGGATGGGTGGAAACATAGGGTTCGCCATCAGTTTCTCTAACCTGAATAGAAACTTGCGCCCCTAACTCAAAATATTTATCAGGTATTTCATTAAAAATGGCTTGTCCTTTTTCATTAATGTTCTCTCGGGTACTTTTAGTTCCATAGATCACTTCTACACTACCTTTTTTAGCTAGAATCAGGTCGCTATGCCCTTTTTTACCATGTACAAATACCGTTAAACTAGCCGCCCCTACAGAACTATCGTTTTTACCCTCTGGCTTCGCCTCCTTTGTACCGGTCATTAATTCAATAGCACCTACTACCAGGAAGATAAGCACCAGCCCTATCACTATTCGGTACAATAAGCCCCTGTTACTGGAATCATCATTCAATCCTTCAGAAACTGTAGACCAATCAGGATCTTCAACATTTTCAGGTAAAGCGGCAATGATATCCAGCAGGTATTGATTGATCTGGTTCAAAGCGATCTGGTATTCTTCCCTCGTCCTGTTTCCGCGCTTTTTTTCTTTTAGGATCTCCTGATAGCGGGCAGACTGTAGCAACACCTCAGAATGCCATTTTTCATCACTTTTAGTGATCCGTAGTAATGATTTAATTACGACATTTGTTTTCCCTTCTGCAATACCTGCTTTCAAACTGTCTTTCAATCTTATCTGGATTTTATGGCTGATAAATATAAATAATGTGGTCTGAAGAATAAATATGACCATTTATTATAATTTATTCTAATTCCGGATAAAACCATCCACGAGTTGGTGCGTCCCTTCGGCAGTTACCTCACCTGGGATCACCAGCCAGGCGCCCAGCAGGTATTGAGCCGGATCAACCACCTTACCAATAGTGCCATTGCTTACATTTCCCCCGGTGTTTATAAAACGATTCATCACGGACTCATCAAATTTCCTTCTGATCGGTAACCCAAACCGCTAAGTTCTTTTCTGTAAGCCCAGGATATATCAAATATTGGTCACCCCAACACCTCCGTCACTACCCTTCCAAACTGATCGGTCAGTCGAAAATCTCGCCCCTGGAAGTGATAGGTCAGTTTTTCGTGGTTCAGGCCCAGATTGTGTAATATGGTCGCCTGCAGATCGTGCACATGCACCCGATCCTTTATACCGGCGTAGCCGATCTCATCTGTTTCTCCATAAGAAATGCCGGGTTTTACGCCACCCCCGGCCATCCAGACGGTAAAAGCTTCCGTTTGGTGATCCCGCCCGGAAAAGGGTACGGTCACGCCGTTACGGTTCTCCTGCATGGGCGTCCGGCCGAATTCACCGCCCCACACTACCAGCGTATCTTCCAGCAGGCCGCGTTGCTTCAGGTCTTTCAGCAGTGCCGTCATGGGCTGGTCCACTTCCAGACAGCGACGTTTGAAGCCGATATTGAGCGCCTCGTTCTCACCGGAGCCGTGTGAATCCCAGCCCCAGTGAAACAATTGTATAAAACGCACGCCGCGCTCCGCAAGTCGTCGGGCAAGCAAACAGTTATTGGCAAAGGAAGACTTCCCGGGTTCTGTTCCGTACAACTCGTGGATGTAGGCCGGCTCTTTGGTAATATCCATGGCCTCCGGCACGGACAATTGCATTTTAAAGGCCATCTCGTACTGCGCCACCCGGGTGAGGATCTCGGGATCCTGGAAATCTTCGTATTGCTTTTGATTGATCCGGTTAATCGCTTCAATGGATTGCCGGCGCAGGTTGCGGCTCATTCCTTTCGGATCCGAAACGTATAACACCGGATCTCCCTCCGAGCGACATTGTACGCCCTGATAGACGGAAGGTAAAAAGCCACTGCCCCAGACGCTTTTCCCGGCGCTGGGTGTTTTACCTCCGGAGACCAGCACCACATAGCCCGGTAAATTATCGTTCATGGAGCCCAATCCGTAAGTCACCCAGGAGCCCATACTGGGACGGCCCAGGCGCGGACTGCCGGAATACAACAGTAATTGTGCCGGCGCATGGTTAAACTCATCGGTGTGCATGGCCTTCAGAAAACAAACCTCATCGGCCATAGTGGAAAAATGCGGCAGGCGATCCGATATCCACGCGCCGGACGCACCATGCTGCCTAAATTCGAATTGATGGCCGAGCATATTGGGCTCCCCGGTGATGAAAGCGAAGCGCTTGCCTTCCATCAGGGAAGGCGGGCAGGGTTGGCCATCCAAACGATTTAACGTGGGTTTGTAATCGAACAATTCAAGTTGGGAAGGAGCTCCTGCCATGTGCAGGTAGATCACCCGCTTCGCCCGCGGGGCAAAATGAGCGCCGGTGCCTAACGCCATCGAAGTGGCTTTTTCGACTTCGGTTATGATGCGGCTATTGCACCCCAACAGCGAACCGAGGGCAATGGCTCCCAGTCCGGTGGTGCAGCTTTTCAGAAAATGCCGCCGGGTATGAAATTCGTGATAGTGGTGTTTGGCTTCGTGGTAAATGTTGGACATAAGTCTTTAGGGCTTTTACTCTTTTGTCAAAAATCCATCCAGGTTCAGAATAGCATTGGCGACCACTTCCATCGGATCGGACAACTCAAATTCATTCTGATCTTCTTCCAGGGTGATCATCATTGCCGGGGTTTGTTTCGGACTGTCCATTTCCGCCTGCGCCTGTCGATGCAGATCGCGCAGGATAGCAATGGTCTCCGTATCAGGCACTTTACTCAGGGCAGATTTGAATCCCTCCCGGATGCAAGCTTCCAAATCACGGCCACCAGCTCTCCGCATGCGCACGGCCAGAGCCCGGGCAGCTTCCAGAAATGCAGGATCGTTGAGGGTCACCAGAGCCTGAAGAGGGGTATTCGTCCGAATGCGACGCGATACACAAAACTCCCGGCTGGGGCTGTCGAAGGCCACCATAGATGGATAGGGCGTAGTGCGCTTCCAGTAGGTATATAGCCCGCGCCGGTAACGCATATCGTTCTTTGGCGTTCTCCACTGCTCTCCGCTGTAGATGATCTGCCAGACGCCTTCCGGTTGGGGCGGCATTACACTCGGCCCGCCGATGGAGTCGGAAAGCAAGCCACTTACAGCCAGGGCCTGATCCCGGATCTGCTCGGCGGAAAGGCGGAAGCGGGGCCCTCGGGACAACCAGCGATAATCCGGGTCAATCTCTAGTTTTTGCGAATTAGTCCGGGACGACTGGCGGTAGGTGGCCGAAGTAACGATCTCTTTCAGCAGGCTTTTTATTCGCCACTGATGCCCCTCCATAAATTGCACCGCCAGATAATCCAGCAGTTCCGGATGCGTGGGTGGGTCACTTTGGGTACCGAAATCTTCCAGCGTTTCGATCAGCCCCCGACCAAATATACGAGCCCAGAAACGGTTGACCATTACGCGGGCAGTTAGCGGATTCTCCCGGCTGACCAGCCAGCGGGCGAAGGCCAGACGGTCGACCGGCATTTCTCCTTCCTGCACCATTACTTCAGGCACACCTCCTTCCAGTGGAGTGGTCTGCACCATCCAATTGCCGCGGTCGAAGAGCTTGGTCTGTCGCTGCATGGCCGGTATTTTGGCTTTCATGATCGCCGTATAATCCACTTTTTGGGTCTGGATCTCGCGCAATTCCTTTCGGTAGGCTACCAATTTCGGCTCCGGGGTCTCCCTTCCGGCGTATTCCAACTCAATATTGCTGATCATTACCATGCCGTCGGGGGCCTTATTCGTCGTGTTGATAATCTCAAAAAATAAGTCGTGTCGACCGCTTTGATCGTTGATCGCAGTCCGAAGGTCACCGCCCCAATCGCCGTCATCTTCGCCATTAGCCGTGAATTGGGCTTTGCTGATCAACTGCCCGTCCGGGCGATCGAGGCGCACTTCGATCCAGGCGTCGCTGCCTTCGCTGCGGTAGCGATAGACAATGTTTTCCAGGCCGCTCAGCTCGATATCTTTGAAAACAAAGCGAAACTCCTTATCAGCGATCGATTTCAGATTGTAGATCCAGTTGGATACGATGCCGTTATCCCGGAAGGAAACGTTTTCAAAATCATCGCATTGTGTAGGGAGCAAGCTAGGAAATAACGCCTGCCGGATCTGGGTTTCCAGATCTGTAGCCGTATCAACCATCGATGCGGGTTGCAGGCTATTGATGAAACCGATGATCTCCTGCACGCGATCGGCCTCCGGATGCGGAAAAGTAGCCAGTCGGGGAACATCCGTATCCAGATCCCCGTCCTGCGTCTGATTGAAATAATCAAATGAACGGTAAAAATCCTCATGCCGGATGGGATCGTAAGGATGGCTATGGCACTGCACACAGGCCATGGTCGTAGCCTGCCAGACCTCGTAGGTGGTATTCAGCCGGTCAATCACCGCAGCGATCCGGAATTCTTCATCATCCGTACCACCTTCGGTATTGGTCATGGTATTGCGGTGGAAAGCCGTGGCGATCAACTGATCCCGCGTGGGATGAGGCAGCATATCTCCGGCCAGTTGTTCGATGGTAAACTGGTCGAAGGGCAGGTCGCTGTTGAAGGCTCCGATCACCCAGTCACGATAGCGCCAGATATTGCGATAAGGGTCATTTTCATAGCCCTTGGAATCAGCGTAACGCGCCAGATCCAGCCACATTGCCGCCCAGTGCTCTCCAAACCTGGGGGAAGCCAGCAGGCGGACGACCAGCTTTTCATAAGCATCCGGAGAAGGGTCATTGATAAAGGCATCCACCGCTTCCGGCGTGGGAGGAAGACCGGTGAGATCCAGGCTCAGGCGGCGGATCAGGGTCGGGCGGTCAGCTTCCGCTTCCGGCTCCAGGCCCAGGCTCTGCAATTTATTCCACACAAATGGATCAATATCATTGCGTGGCCAGTCCGACCCGGTTTGCGGAATATCCGGTAATTCCGGCCGCCGGTAGGCCCAGTGTTCTTCCCAATGGGCACCTTCGTCGATCCAGCGGGCGATCAGATCGATCTCCCGGTCAGTAAGGGGTTCACTTTCCAGCGGCATCCGCAATTCCGGGTCGGCATGCGTCAGCCGGCGGAACAATTCGCTCTTGCGGTGATCGCCGGGTACGATGGCCGGCCTGCCGGATTCGGTAGCAGCGAAAGCCTCTTCTTCGAACAGCAGGCTGAAACCACCATTCTTACGCACTCCGCCGTGACAGGCCAGACATTTGGCGTTGAAGATCGGCCGGATGTGCTCGTTGTAGCTGATATCGGGCTGCTCCGGGCCACACTGCCAGTGGATCAGCCCAAAAAGGACGGCCAGCAGGCAGAAGACAGGCAGGTATATCCTTGAGGACATAGGTTGGTGTTTTGATCTTTCAAATTAGGTATTTTTTCTTTCTGTCCGGAAATAACACTAATCCGAATAACCAATTTCTTATCTGGTAGCAGATTTTTTGAGCCCGGTTTTTCCTTACTTTTTTTGCCCAGGTCAATGAGGAAAAGCACTTGGAAAATTTTGATATACTACCTATACTCCAAAAACATCTCGTTTCCGGGAAGTGTCAATCTGGCAGAGGAGTTAAAAAACCCTCCAATCTATTGAACCCTTTTTCCCAAAAAACTGTACTTTTGCAGGACTTTATTTACGGATTGACGTGCAAGACGTGAGAAAAGCCTTATCGGTCCCATAGCTCAGTTGGTTAGTAGCACCTGACTCATAATCAGGGGGTCCTTGGTTCGAGCCCAAGTGGGACCACTTTTTATTCGATAACTTATTGAAAATCAAGGAATTAAAAACCTAAAAATCCTTGCGTTGTCGTTTGAGTTGTCGGATTGTAAAGATACGAAATTTTAGCAAAGGCCAGGCAGGGGTGTCTGGCCTTTTTTGGTTTATTAATAGTCTTGCTAATTTTGCCTTCGAAACAATATCACTATTCCTTTTTGTGACCTTTGATATCAATCCCTATCGTATTCTTTACGATAATCCCGTCAATACGTGTATCTTGAAAACTGACATTATCGAGGATTGCATCAGTAAAATCAG
>JAGQXH010000340.1 GCA_020436695.1 Lewinella sp.
ATGAATGATAGCTGGGATGAATTAAATTATGCCTTACAGACCATCATTGCGCTGATAGATGAAAAGGACGAGTTGATTATCGTTACGGGAGGTGGCCGGGATGTTATGCGGATCAATACCCGAAAGAAGAACGCAGAAGTTGGCAAATGGCATCGCAGACTCAGGCGGGAGAATGACAATGAATATTTGGTGATCCCCAAAGCCAATGATCTAATTCGGAGCACACCGGATAAGGAAACCTTACTCATTTTCATCGGTGACGGCATATGGGACAATTCAGGCGGACCGGGGAGCGATCTGACCCGTATCTATGAGGCGCAGAAGCCCCGGATCATCTTTTTCAAGATAGGCGACTCGGCTACCACGCAGTTGGAGCACGCGCTGAGTGGTATTCCAACCCTGGAGGTGATCTTTACCCCAAGCGGGAACAGCACCCAGCTAAAGAATAACCTGAAAGAGTTGGCGCACAAGATCGTAGAGGGTAAAGAAGGAAATGTTAAGATGGACGCAGCGGCCGGCCGGGTAACGTTTAAACCTATATTCCCATTAAAGAAGGTTATCGTACTGTTGCAGGATACGGATTGCAGTGTAGATCGTGTTAATAGCGGTTATGATCTGGAAGGCCCGATCGATATTACTAATGTGGGTGTGTACGGCAGCCTGACCGGCAAATGCTATGAGGTGAAATCCCGAAGCGGTTCGGTGATCGATATTGGGAAAGAGGTTGTGCTGGAATGTTCTTCTTCTTCCTGTTGTGACTCTCGTTCCCATCTCACCCTGATCCCGATCGTAGCACTGAATCTGGAAAATAAAGTAGAGGGAAATTTCATAACATTCGATACCGTTAAGCACGAATATGAACTCTGCGATAAGGAAACGGAGGTCCTGTTGCGTTCTTCGCTGGTGGATATGAATGATAAAAGGATCAACCTCGGAGGCGCCGGCGGCCTACGTATCACAGCGGATAATGGTTCTGCCGTGCAGCCGCTGAAGATCTCCGGAAACGAAGCCACCGGAACTATTCAACTTACCGGTCCGGTTACCTATGTAACGATCGAGTCGAGCTATGATGGTTATTTTCAGAAAAAATCCAAAATATTGACCTTCACCCGGAAGGAGTGTCCGCTTGAACTGGATGTAGAGGTATTGCCTGAAAATGAGATTAGCCGCCGTGACGAGCCGAGTCGGATCTATGATGTGTGCCCCGAAGTGAAAAAGATAGCATTCAGTGCGGGCATAAAGGACGACAGCGGCCACACCAAAGCCTTTTCGGATTTTCGCTCGGTAGAAATCTATCTGGTCAGCGGTGGTAAAAGAACCGTGCTGAGTAAAAGCGGTGACGTCGCCACCGGAGATCTCGAACTGGAAAGTGGTGATACCGAGGCTACGGTAGTGTTGGAAGCAGATGGGCAAAAATACGAAACGGCTGCTTATACTTTTCGGCGCATACCTTGCGGCCCCGAAAAAGATAATACTACCCTGGTAATTGAAACCGCTCCGGTAATGGAATTTTCGGAAGAAGGAAGGTGCGCCGAACAGGTGAAGATCATGAGGGCTGACGGCACGGAGATCGATTACCGCAGATACGATTTTGAAGTGACCGGTGTTCCCTTTGAATTCAAGGTCCGGATCGATTCAAGCGGGAATGATCTGAAGATCTGCTTTGAAAAGAATCCGTTGCTTTGCGATTGTTTCATCCGGCACGGCACATACGGAGGTAAGATCATTGCCCGCCCGAAAAACCCGGGTCTGATCCCGGTAGAAAAAGAATGGACCTTCACCCTGGAAAAGGAAGGGAACTTCTGGGTTAGATGCAAGACCTGTCTGATCGCGGCATTGATGTTTGGGCTGTTGGTTTGGTACTTGTACGGGATCTGGACGAAGCCTCGCTTTCACCGAACGGCCCGTTTCGATGTCATGGAAGAAGATAAGACCGCCATTTACGCTACACCTAATAAAAGACCGCGCAAATGGCTGAAAACAACATTTTTCAATCGATATATTGTGCCCTATGTTCCTGAATCCAAAATGGTTGACGGCATGAAGTTCAAAGCCAGTCCGAATAAAACAATGGTATATCTGGCCAAGGAATCCGTCAGCGAAAAGCTGTCCAAGAATGGAGAACCATTGAATACCCGTTCGAAAAGGGACATTGCCATTTATCGCAATGCGAAGCTGGAACTGGAAAAACGGCAAAATATTACAGTAATTTACACATTTAAAGTTAAATAACTATGTACGTACCCACAATACTAATCGGCGTGGGAGGCATCGGCTCCTCGATCGTAAATGATATATATGGGAAACTGACCAGTGAAATGCTTAATCAAACGGTCATTTTGGCCATGGATACGGATGTCAACTGGATAAAGGGCCTCAGAAATCTACCCGATAATAACATTATTCAAACAAGCACGGATCAAACCGTGGGGCAATATATTTATAATAAGAAGCGGATGGGGGACCACAGTATTGAGGCCTGGTTCCAAAATAACATTCTCGAACTGGACGATAAAAACATGACGGACGGTGCCGGTCAGGTAAGAGCCGTTTCCCGATTGGCCTTCAGAGGAGCAATCGAGCGCAATGAAGTAAATAAGATCCGCTCGGAGATCACCCGGATCAACGAACAGACCGACAACAAATATAAAGCTTCGGTGAGAGTATGTATTGTAGGTACGCTGGCCGGAGGAACCGGATCAGGCATCTTCTTGCAGGTACCGTTGATGATCCGCAAGATCCTCAGGGAATCCTTTGGCGTGGAGACCATGATGTCAATGGGCTTTTTTCTGTTGGGAGGAGTGCTGCAGGGATGTGGAAAGATCACCGGCCAGGATGAAGTAAGAAACATCTTTGCTAATACCTACGCCAGCTTTAAGGAACTCAATGCACTTACGGAAAATGCTTCTTCGGCCAACATGGATCTGAACATCAAATTTGAATATGATCCGCACAGTTCCGATGCCCAGCTATCCAAAAAAGATCGTCCTTACGATTATTATCACATTATCGATCATTTGAATCTCAACGGCAAGAACCTGCCTTCCCTGGGCAGCTACATAAATATGATCGCCAATAGTGTGTATGTGTATCTGTTTAGCCCCATTGCCGACGGTAGTTTCAGTAAACTGGACAACCAGATCATCAAACTGGTGGGTACTAACGGAAAAACGCGGGTTTGCGGCTCGGCCGCCGGGAAGTTATTTTATCCCTATGAGGATATTGTTCGCCTGTTTTCCATCAAAAGAACCCTGCAGTCCATCAGCACGGTCTGGCAGAAGTACGACAAGCAATTTGATCGGGATAAAACCGAGTTTAAACGGAAACGCATGTCCGGAGATATGAAAGCGGAAGAACCGGTGCTGCGCAAGAAGTTTCTGTTCTACCTCGAACAGGAGATCAAAAAGGATAATCCGGATCCCAACTTCAGAATGATCAACCAGCAATTGAATATCTACGATCAGAATGGGGAAATTGTGGGCCGGAAATCCCAGGTGTTCGTGCAGGAGATCGAAAATCACATCCAGAGGCTGATCAAGACGGATAAAAAAACGAATGAGCTGGCCAATAGTATTCAGCCCGATATCGACAATTTGCAAGAGCCCGCAGCTGCCCGCGATGAGATCGATAATCTCGAAGACAAACTTCGTCTGTACGAACGATCTGCAGATGAATTTGTGGCCAACAACAGTGCCCTCGTTCGCAATATCCTTCTGGACGATGAGCATAAAGAGCTCGAACACCAGGATGTATACATCGGAGAGAACTTTTATTTGAACAATTACATTCTGGGGAATGAGATTCTGCATCCCATTGCCGCCAGAGCATTCATTTACGAGGTAATGGAATTGCTGGAGATCGGATTACGCAAAGGCAAGGCGGATCTCGATAAAAGCGAAAAAGGATTTGAGTCGTTGAAGAACCACTACAGCGGCGATGGTGAAGGCTCCGTTTACGATTCGCTGAACGAAATCACCAACGGCAGTATTTTTTCCATGCTCGGCAGAAAGAAAAAGATGAACATGTTCGCTACCGAGTACGAGGGCAATGTGGAAGACCGGAAAAACCGGATCAGAACACTGGTGGGGCAGCGGATCTCCTACAAGACCAGGGAAAAACTATACACCCGGCTGGATCAGTTTGTGCGCATTATTGAAAAGTTCTTCAAGTCACTTGATCGAATTCTGGATAAGTATACTACCGAGATAAAGGTACTTGAAAACAAATATGCTTCCAGTCAGGAATATAATCAGTCCGTGCTGAGCTCACCGGCCCTGCTGGAAAAATTATGGGACGATAAATCCAACGAATTCATTTCCTTTGACGAAGTGCCGGAAGATCTTTCCAAGTCCATTTACCTGTCGTTCTATCGCAAGTTTTGCCAGAAAGTCAATAACGATAATCTGAATATTGACTATTCGGACAATTTTATAAAACAGGTCTCGGAGAAGATCCTGGAAAAGAATGCCAAGACGATAAAAGACGGTCAGTCGCTCGATTTCGATATTATCGAAGCGATCAATTATGAAGCCGTACTGCTGGGAAAAGATGTTGAGGAGCGAGACAGTTACCTGGAAGAACAGTTGGTGAAGTTGATGAACCGGATCGAGGCTTTCGGACCGGATAACAGCCGGGTCGATTACGGCCGGTCTTCCTTCTATTCCATGTGGGGGATCAACAGCGACGTTGCTGCCCTTTTACCGGTAGACATGCGGAACCGGCTGGAAAAACAGGATAATCAGGACTCGAGTTTTATCATCGACAGCAACTTTGACAAACGGGAGATCGTGCGTTCGAAGATACTACTGGGGCAAACGCTCGATCAGTTCCTCAAATTCTATCCCGGAGATAGTAATAAATCGCCAGGTGATTATTACCGGGCTTATCAGGAAAGGATCAAAGAACTGAACGCTACCAACCAAACGATCACCCCTCACCTGGATAAGCGTTGGCACCTGCCGAAATACCTGCCGGAGATCTTTCCGCAATTGAACGAAAGCATGGAACGGGAAGCCATCGATACCTTATTGAAGGGGCTGATCACCAAAAAACTGGCCATCAGAAATATTGGGGGAGTCGCTAACTGGACCTTTAACAACGAGCGTATACTGGATGAGAATGGAGAAAAGATCGACGGCCAGAAAATCAACACGCTGTACGATGCCATCCTCCTTAATCCGGCCTTTCAGGAAGATATCTTCAAGAACTACGATGATAGACTTCAGGAAGATATCATCAAATTTGCCAAGGATTTCCGGAATTTTGATCTCATAAAGGAATCGATGGACGTGTATTACCCGCCGATCTCCACTTCCGATAATGTACATGTGTTGGACGTCATCCTGCATTACTTTAAAAATATCAATACAGAAAAGGATGAAGAGCAGGGTAAAAATATCCTTACCCGCTTTCGTGAGCTGTTATATTCGATAGTCCATCTGTCGGATCAGTATAAAGATGACTCCCTGAAAAAGATCGAATACAAGGAATTTGTGGAAAAAGACTTGCTGGAAAGCTCGGTCATTTATAAGACGATCGACAAAAATGACGTATTGTATTCCAATATTAAAAACCTGTTGATAGGATAATGGAAAAGTGGTTTTTTATTAATATTTCTGGGGTCAATATCTCCGACGGATATCCGGATTTCTATTTCGGTTCTATGGAAGATTCCTGTTTTTATTTTAAAAGGAAATTTCCAAACCACCAGGAATTTGAAGAGATCCTCCACGACAAGATCGGTGCTATTCTGTTAAAAAACGGGGTGCCCGACTATAACCTGGTCGTGATCGTCTCAAAACCTTTTGAAAACCTGCTGGTGGAGAGCAAGGCGAATGAACGTTCCATTACCTTGTTTCTGTATTATCTCAATCAGCGGATCGAGGCTTTGAGTCGTTTTTTGGGGAAAGAACCGGATTATAAACTGGTTTTTGAGATCGACGAGCGGGTCGGGCAGAATAACGAAGGTGCGCATGGGTCGAAATATGAAAACATTCACTGGCTGGATCATCAGCCCGCCAGGACGCCTGATTTCAAGATCGCAGATTCCTGGCCGGAGCCTCTAATAAATTTTCTCAAAGAGAACAACAGCAATAATTCCAATTTGCAGTATTATGCCCGGGTGAAAAGCATTTATTTCTGTCGTATCTCTTTCCGTAAGAAAAAGCATGAAGAATATCTGCATTACCTTTTTAGTTTTTTGCAACTGTTCATTATCGATGAACCGCATAAGAGTATTCTGACGAGGAACTCCCTGAATGAGCTGGATTTTGAAGGCAATGATATCACTTCTTATTTCACGTTCTTCTGCAAGCAGGTTCACCAGTCGCTGGATGCCTTTCAAAAGAAAATTGGGGAGGAAACTACCGAAGCCCAAATACTGATCCCCAAACCGAACAATAGAGAACTGGATCGACAACTGAACGAAACGGCTCAAAAGCTGAACAGCTACCATTGCTCTACAGATGGTATTAACTGCAGTAATGTAGAAAACAGAATCGAGGGATGGATCTCAGCATTTGAACATTTTTCCAAAGATATTCCAACGTGGATCTATGACTTTACCGGTTTTTTAAACAATAAGTCCAACCTCATTGATACCAATCAGGAAGCGCAACGGGGGAATTTTGACTTCTGGAACGGGAAAAAGCGGGAATTCCGCGAACAGCATCAAATGTTGTCGCGCAAGATCAGTGCGGTCTCCTTTGATGAAGAACAATTTATTAAAACCTGGAAATACGAACTGGAAGAAAAATTTACCGATATCAAGAAAGATATTCAGCGATGCCCCAATCAGGTATTCATGTTTATTGTTCTTGCCATCAGTCTCGTATTCTACGGTTTTGTATTATATAACATCGCTTCCGGGCTGAGTGGATCTGGTGGTTTTGCTATATTCTTTTTGATCTCTACCCTTATTTACCTGACCGTCAGTTTCCTGCTCTTTTTCAAGTACCGGAAAGAGTCCATTAATCAGATCAAGCGCAAAGTCAGACAACTGGAAGTCTACAATCGAAATAAAGTATCGGAATGTCTCGACAAGTTAAAACATAGAGCAAACAACCAAACCAATATTTATCTCCTGGGTGTTGTTAATCAGAATATTGCTACCACGGGCAAGCAACTGATGTTCTTTGAAGAACAGGCCGCCAGGATCGAGATGATCCGGAAGCGGAATGAGAACATCAGTAATATTGCCGGTTTCAATGCTGAGAACATGGACTTTGAATTAGCTAAAGAAGTAGTGACTACTCCGCAGTCCATCTACAATTACATCAAAGTGTTTGACAGTAAATACAAGGCGCCCCCCATCAAGCTGTATAAGAACGAAAAAGATCAGAACGAGGACATCCAGAAATTCAGTCACCGAAATAATGCCCTGAAAGCTATAAAGATCACGCAGAAATGAATAGTCACTTTGAAATAGCTTTATTACTGATCGCTGTTTTGCTATTGTTGATCCTTTTGCTTTGGCAAAGCAATATCAAAAAACGTGAAGAGAGATATCATCAGTTTTTATCGGCTGCTTTTGCCCCGGTATATGCGTTGCTGGTCTTCATTTTTTATCATAACAATACGTTTGCTGCTCTTTTTTCCTGGCTGCGGAATTTCTGGGAGCGAAATCTTGACATCACGCTACAAGATCTGTGGTGGACCCCCCTTACGGCCTTTACTTTTTATCTGCTGGCATTATTGCTCTATATTCCGGTGAAAAGATTATTGATCTGGTTATTGCGATCGGGGAGACTGACTACCAGCACGCCTGCTACCCAACTGGGCATCTACGAAAAACGGGAAGAACGGGTGCTCCTGAAAAACGATTATTACTACCCACTGAAGTACATGTATGTATCCGTATTGATCTTTTCAGTTATCTACGGATTACTTTTCTTTTCCTACGTGGTCAGTGCTTCCTTTGCGCCTTACGGTATACTATTGGTCTTTATCTTTCTGGAGATTTTCTGGTTCCTGCATGGAATCGCGGAGTTAGATGAGATAGAAATCGAATCGGTTTCGTCTACTCCGGAAAAAATAGATTTCTACCCCTTATGGGAAGAATATAAGGAGATCTGGGCAGAGAACCTTAGCCTGGCGTTCATTAGAAGATCAAAACATACGAAATGGCCTCCGGCTGAGGTTGGAGGGGAAATGCTGATCAAGAATTATAAGCAGAATGCCATGTTCAGGAGTATCCACAAACACATGGTGGACCTGCTGAACAAGGGAAAAAAGATCATCATCTTCATACCTGATAATTTTCAGCCTCTGGCCCGCCTGGAGGACAGCGATATGTATCAGATCGTGAAGGAGATCCTTTTCGGATTCGATTACACTTCGCAGTTTGTGACTACTGAGATGATGAACCTCAAACTGGAAGCCTCTATTTTTATCACCAGTATTGACAAATTTCTGCTTTACTCCACCAATATCGAAGAGGATTACGAGCTATTCAACTGGTTCAAAGATCTCCGGCTGGTGCTTTATTTTGAATACGATATCTCGCTGATCGAATCTCCGGAATCTTCGGTCTCAGCCTCCAGTATTATCAAATATCTCTCCGGCAATCCGCCCGATCTGACCTCCATCGTTTTTGCGGAAGACCGGGAAGCCCAGCAGGCTTCCTGGAAGAGTAATCTCAAGACCAATCCGCAATCCGACCGGGAAATAAAGATTAATGACAGCGAGTCGGAAAATACCTATTATTTGGGATGGAAGAGTGAAAAACCATTTGAAGCAGGCTTGTTCAATAATTACGCTAACCGGTATATCGGCCCCTTGGCTTCCCTGATGGGCCTACCCTATAAGCACGGGATCAGATCGGTGGATATTAAGCCCGGTAAAGATCCTTTTGTAGAGAATTTCGAAAATATGGTGGAGAACAGGGAAGACTGGCACCCCCGCTATAGC
>JAGQXH010000341.1 GCA_020436695.1 Lewinella sp.
AGATCGCGGGAGGGACACTGGGTGTACGGCTCCTGATGCCCCTGCTGAGTGCAGGCACTTTTCTCCTCGTCTTGGATCTGGCCGGTCACCCACGGGAGCAGCGGGATATCATCTTTCTGGGGCTGCTGTACGCTGCTATGCCACTCCTGCAGGTTTATGCCTTTGTAGCCACTCCCGATGTACCTTTGCTGTTCTTTTCTGCTTTGTTCTTTTGGACCTATCGCTATTTCCGGCAACAACCGGGATTAAGTAGGGCGCTGTTGTGGGGAAGCGTTATGGCGGCGCTGATGTACAGCAAATATCACGGTTCGGTATTGATCCTGCTGACCGTTTTCTCCAACCGCAGACTTTGGCTACAGCCTTATTTTTATCTGGCCGGTGGCTTTGCTTTACTGCTGTTCTTCCCGCATTTGTACTGGCAGTATCTACATGATTACCCATCGTTCCGGTATCACCTTAGTGGCCGGGATGATCCCTATGAATTAAAGCATACGCTGAATTATCTGCTCAATCAATTACTGATCTTTAGTCCACTGTTGTTTATCTTCATCGTGCGGACCTTGTGGCATTGGAGACCTCACAATGCAGTGGAAAAGGCATATCGGTACGTCATTTTCGGTTTTTGGCTATTCTTTTTTTATACCACTTTCAAAGGGCATGTCGAGCCGCAGTGGACGGTGATCCTGAGTCTGCCTTTTATTCTGTTGCTGTACCGGGAATACGGGCCGGATAAAAAGGGGCACCGGCTGGTGAGGAATCTTGCGATCGCTTCGGCTGCACTGTTGTTGCTGGCCCGCATCGTCATGGCCTGGCCGGGTACGGACTTGCGCACACCCTTCAATCGCAACGGCTGGATCAGCGAATTACAGGCTGCCACCGACGGCAGCCCGCTCATTTTCCAGGATTCTTACCGGAATCCCGCCATGTACCAGTTCTACACAGGGGTACGCGCCTATACCTTTACCGACAACTGCTACCGGAAAAACCAGTATGACATTTTTGACTGGGAAAAAGAATTGCAGGATCATTCCGTTTATCTGGTGGGGCAGACGACCTGGGAAAACCCCGGCGCCCGGCTGCTGCCACTATCCGGTAATACTTTTCATCTTAAAAAGATCGACAGCATCCAGATCAGCCAGAAAGTAACCCTGGCTGCAGATCTGCCGCCCGGTCCCTGGAGAATGGGAGATACGATCGCACTGGATATCGCCCTGACCAATCCCTACCCACACGATATTTATCCCGATCGGGGTGATCTGCCGCTTTCGATCGCAGAGCGCTATACCGATACGGATTGCCTGGAAGATTACAGTACTTTGCAACTTACTGATGCTCCGGTGGTCTGGCCGGCTCATTCTACGATCACGCTATCGGCAAAATTCCAGGTGATCACCGAACTTACCCCCGGGGAAAATACATTCTATCTTTGTATTCAAAGTGGTGACCTGCCGCCCGCTTATGCAAGCAGGGCGATGAAGATAGCTATTATCGAGTGAGGATTGGAAATTAGGACATTCCCTTCCACATCCGGCATCACCCGGATTCACGCCATTACAGTATTATAGTGTCAGGCCATCAATTTTCCCCGGGAAACCACTTACATTTAGTAAGAATGTACCATTTTTGCGACGTAAACCATCTATAATATGCTGAATTCTCAAAATCCGACCCGCACCCAAGCCTGGCGGGTACTGGAAGCGCACTATCAGGCCGTTAAGGACATTCATATGCGTGATCTGTTTGCACAGGATACCGGTCGCTTCGACAAATATTCCCTCCGCTTTAATGATATCCTGGTCGATTATTCCAAGAACAGGATCACCGATGAGACCTTGGGAAAGCTGATGGCACTGGCGCGGGAAACTGCTGTGCCGGATAGCATCGAACAGCTGTTCAATGGAGAAAAGATCAATCAGACGGAAGGACGTGCAGTGCTGCATACGGCTTTGCGTAACCGGTCCAACTCTCCGGTTTATGTGGATGGAAAGGATGTCATGCCGGAGGTGAATGCGGTGCTGGAAAAAATGGAAAAGTTCTCTGAACGGATATTGAGTGGAGAATGGAACGGTTTTACCGGTAAGCCCATTACCGACATTGTCAATATCGGCATCGGTGGTTCTGACCTGGGGGCCGTCATGGTGACCGAGGCCCTGCGTCCGTACTGGCGCGGTACCGTCAAACCTCATTTTGTTTCCAATGTCGACGGCACCCATCTGGAAGAAACCCTGCGTGATCTTTCTCCGGAAACGACCTTGTTCATCGTCGCCTCCAAGACCTTCACCACCCAGGAAACCATGACCAATGCGCACTCGGCACGGGCCTGGTTCCTGCAGGCTGCTGAGGAGGAAAAGCATATTGCCCAGCACTTCGTAGCGGTATCTACTAATCAGGAGGGCGTGACGAATTTCGGGATCGACCCGGAAAATATGTTCGAGTTCTGGGACTGGGTAGGTGGTCGGTACTCGCTGACCTCAGCCATCGGCTTATCCATCACCTGTACTATCGGTTTTAGGCATTTTACAGAATTGCTGGAAGGCTTCCACGCCATGGATCTGCATTTCCGCAATACAGAACTGGAAAATAATATACCGGTCATTCTGGCGATGATCGGCATCTGGTACAACAACTTTTTTGGTGCGGAGACTGAAGCCATCCTGCCTTACGACCAGTACATGCACCGTTTCCCTGCCTACTTCCAGCAGGGCAACATGGAGAGCAACGGCAAATATGTAGGCCGTGACGGCGAAGAGGTCAATTATCAGACGGGGCCCATTATCTGGGGAGAGCCGGGCACGAACGGTCAGCATGCCTTTTATCAGCTGATTCATCAGGGGACCAAACTCATCCCCTGCGATTTCCTGGCACCAGCCATCAGTCATAATCCCGTAGGGGATCATCATCCTAAGTTATTGTCTAACTTCTTTGCTCAGACCGAAGCCCTGATGAAAGGTAAAACAGCCGAGGAAGTTAGAGCAGAACTGCAAAAGAGCGGTAAAAGCAATGCGGAAATCGAAGAACTGGTACCGTTCAAAGTCTTTGAGGGCAATAAACCGACCAACTCTATTTTGGTTAAAAAGATCACTCCCTTCACGCTGGGGAATCTGATCGCGATGTACGAACACAAGATCTTTGTGCAGGGTATCGTGTGGAATATATTCAGCTTTGACCAGTGGGGAGTGGAATTGGGTAAACAACTGGCCAATAAGATCCTGCCGGAACTGGAGAACGATGATACGATTTCTGCTCATGATGATTCAACGAACGGATTGATCAATGCCTATAAGGAGATGAGGACGACGGATTGATGTTGTGATACTGTAATCCTGTGATGGATAATGGTATTGCTCATGGAGTAATCTATCTTATCTCATTCATTTTCTTGATCCTAACGTCTCAATATTTCAAAACTTCTTTCATCAACCTTATGCAAATGAAAGGAATATTTCACTGTTCACTTCTTCTGATCGCTTTGTTGCCTACCTGCTTACTGGCACAGGAACCTCCGGTAGCTGCCGCTTATAATGATCAGATCGATCAGTTGTTGCAACATCCCGCCGTCAAGCAGGCTTTTGCACTAATCGAAGCACAGGATTCTATAACCGTAGCGGATAATATCCTGCTCACGGAGATCGAAGCACCACCGTTCAAGGAGATGGTACGGGCCGAAAAATTTGCCGATATGCTGCGGGCGGCAGGTATCGATTCAGTTTGGATAGACAGCGAAGGTAATGTGCTGGCTCTACGCAAAGGAACAGAAGGTAAACGCACCGTGGCCCTGGATGCACATTTAGATACCGTTTTTCCGGAGGGAACCGATGTAAGCGTACAAATGCGGGGAGATACCATCTATGCTCCGGGAGTGGGAGACGATACCCGCGGGCTGGCCATGCTATTGACCATAGCCCGGTCCATGCGTGATATCCGGATACGGACTAAGGATGATGTCCTTTTCGTCGGTTCGGTAGGAGAGGAGGGACTGGGTGACCTCCGCGGAGTAAAACACCTCTTTAGTGAAGCCGGCCCGGGTATCGACGCCTGGATATCGATCGACGGAGGTTCACTGGGGCGGGTTAACACCAAAGCCCTGGGATCACATCGTTACCGCGTTACGTTTCACGGTCCCGGCGGCCATTCCTGGGGTGCCTTTGGCCTGGCTAATCCGCACCATGCACTCGGAGCCGCCATTCATAACTTTACCAAAGCAGCGGATAGCTTTACCAAAAGCGGACCTCGTACCAGCTACAATGTTGGGGTGATCAGCGGGGGTACTTCCGTGAACTCCATACCCTTTGAATCGATCATGGAGGTAGATATGCGCTCGGAAAGCCCGGCAAGTCTGCTGAAAATGGATACCATATTGCAACAGGCAGTGCAGGAAGCGCTCGAAGAACAGAACGGAATTCGGCGTCGCGGCCCGGAACTTACAGTGACCCTGGATCGCATCGGAGATCGCCCTTCCGGGGAATTATCTTCGGAACTTCCTCTGATCCAGAGGGCGATGGCTGCCTTGCAACCCTTCGGTGAATCTCCGAGTCTTACCCGTGGTTCCACCAATTCAAACATTCCCATCTCACTGGGTATTCCGGCCGTGACTATCGGTCGGGGCGGTGACGGTGGCAATGCCCATTCGCTGGATGAATGGTATCTGAATGTAGAGGGGTATAAGGCGGTGCAATATGCGCTTTTACTATTGGTGGCGGAAGCTGGATTGGGGCAGGAATAGGAATGAGGAGTGATCACAATATCTCCACCTCACAATATCTCCATATCAATTAATCAGATCTTCGAACAAAGCGCGGATGCTCGACGCATTTTCCGGTTTCATCCGTCCACTGAGGATGAGGCGCATTTCCCGCCGGCGGGTGGCGCTGTCGAAACGTTGTTGTTCAATTTCATTGAGCGGAAGTACGGCCGGAGCCGGGATGGGGTTGCCCTTGTCATCATCGATCGCAACAAAGGTGTAGTAGGCGTGATTACAACGGCGGGGTTCGTGCCCTTTGATGTTGGCGGCGAAAACTTCGACGATCACTTCAACGGAGGTGCGGAAAGCACGCGTAACCGAGGCTTCCAGTGTGACGATCTCACCCATCCGGATGGGTTTTTCGAAAGAAACATGATCGACAGAGGCCGTTACTACGTGGGCTTCACAGTGTTTGCCGGCACAGATGGCGCTGGCGATATCCATCCAGCACAGCAGATTGCCACCCATCAGATTGCCCATCGGGTTGGCGTCGTTGGGCATTACCATCTGGGTCATGGTAGTATGACTTTCACTTACTTTCTTGGGTCGAAGCTCCATAGATAGATTTGATTGCGTCCGCTTATGATAACGGACAAGAAACTCACCTGATCATTACGCCCTGCCGTTCGGAGTAGGGAATATCGGTAAACTGGCTTTGGTTAATACTGCCTTCGGTGAAGATGTACTTTTTGTCGAACATATAGCCGTTTTGTACGAAGCTGATCCAAAACTCGTTAGTAAGCTGGAAAAGACTGGTCTGTATCGGCTCGATGGGAATGAGCTGGCGGGGCCCGATCTCCTCGTAGAAGTGACGTAAGGTAGTGGTACTCATCTTTTCACCGTTGACCTCGCCGTAACCCTTGGAACATACCAGTACACTGGTAAGCGGTTCGTCGCTAAGGTTGATCAGATAAGTATCCCATAGATCGTTGTTTTCACTTTGGTTTTCTCTGGGGCTAATTACAACAGCTAATTGGTCGGCCTCTTTCTGCAGAATATCTTTCTTCATGTCGAAATAATTAAGCAAACTGTACATTCCACGGCCATGATATCTCTGCTGGGGGAGAGAATTTAAAACGACATGGCCTTATTCCGGGCTCTAAAAGGCTGCAAAAATAAAAAACATATCGATATGAGCACTATTTCGCTACCATTTATCGAGGGTGACGGATAAGTTTGATTGTCGTGGGGCGAAGTCAAAGGCTACTTCATCGAAGCGGGGTAGGCGCCATTTGGAGCGCGGTTTGCGCGAAAATGCGTAGGGCTCGGTGGGGATTCCCAGCCAATTGCGATCCATTTCTCCGTTTCCGTTGATGTCGTGAAATACGGCTACGGCGCAGTTTCCGTACCTAACGTGGTCTACGATCATTTCCAGGCTGCCGGTGTCTGCGACTTCCTTGCCTTCTACAATGGCTTTTTCCTTGATCAGAAAATTTTCTTTCGAATCATAAACACCCACCCAGATCCAGCCCCGGGCTTCCTCAATGTTACTTACTTTAAGGTGGAGTACGCCGTCATCCGGCGCGCCGATATTAAAACCGGCGGATAGGACGCCTGCCAGCAGTGAAATGAGAAGATGGTAGTACATATCAGGTGAAATTCAGCTCCTCTAAGTTAACACAAAAATATGCGTGATAATTGTCGTATCCGGGACGCCGGCCAGGATTTCGTATTTTTCACTCCTATCTCCCCAGCACCGAGAACCGGGTATCAATTCACACTTCTTCCTGTTCCAGATCAGTTTTCCCCATATAGATCATGATGATCCCGGCAATGATCATTACCAGTTTGCCGACAAATCCGAAAAGTGGCCCCGACCGGTCGAGCCATACCAGATAGGATAATTTAACCCCGACCAGGCTCAGTACCAGCGCCAGAAATCCAACTCCGGCCAGCAGGAAACCTATCGTTGTAACGATTACTTTTTTATTCTCATTCATAAAAGCACAGTTAAAAATTATCGCAAATAACAACTATTCTTCCAGTTGAGTGGTTGAAAAAGAACTACTTTTACATAGAACTATGGTGAAAATAATAGAATGTCCCCGCGATGCCATGCAGGGATTGAAAACATTCATTCCCACTTCAACAAAAGCTTCCTATCTTAACCAATTGCTCCGGGTGGGTTTCCACACGCTCGATTTCGGTAGCTTCGTTTCACCAAAGGCCATTCCGCAAATGCGCGATACGGCGGAAGTACTGCAAATGCTGGATCTCAGTAATACCGATACCAAACTACTGGCCATTGTCGCCAACCGCAGAGGTGCAGAATCGGCAGTGGCTTTTGACGCTATTGATTTTCTGGGCTATCCTTTTTCCATTTCCGAAACCTTTCAACTTAGAAATACCAATGCTACCATTGCCGAATCTCTGGGACGGGTGGCCGACATTCAGGAGCTCTGTCAGCAGTATAACAAACAACTCGTCATCTACATCTCTATGGGCTTCGGTAATCCATACGGAGATCCCTGGAACGTGGAGATCGCCCAACAATGGGTGGATGAACTGGTGAAAATGGAGATCGGGATCTTTCAGCTTTCCGATACCATCGGCGTGGCCAACCCGGCCAATATTGCCTATTTATTCAGTGCATTGATCCCTGCTTATCCGCAACTCCAGATCGGTGCCCATTTTCACACCCAGCCGCATAACTGGCGGGAAAAGATAGAAACGGCCTACGAAAACGGCTGCCGTCGTTTTGATGGGGCCATTCGAGGTTTCGGCGGTTGTCCCATGGCCAAAGACGATCTGACGGGCAATATGCCTACTGAGCATCTGGTGGAATACTTTGCGTCCAAGCAGGTCAATACCGGTATTAATGAAGAGCTGTTTTTCGCAGCGATGCGCCGCGCGGGGGAAGTGTTCCCGGCCTGAGACCAGTCATCTTACTACTGGATAAATGGACGTTGGGACGCTGAGATATTTGGATAGATCCCAAGATCCAAATGTCCAGTAGTATGATCAGTGATCTGGCAATGAATATTAATTAGGCAGAAAAGGAAGTACCGCAACCACAGGTATCGGAAGCATTCGGATTGTTGAAGGTGAAACCGCGATTATTCAGGCCCTCCATCCAGTCGATCTCCATACCGAGCAGATAGATACCATGGCTTTTTTCCATCAGTACCTTGAGGCCGTTCACTTCGAAGACCTGGTCTGATTCCTTTTGTAGATCAAACCCCAGTATGTAGGAAAAACCGGAACAGCCGCCGCCTTTAACACCCACGCGCAGGCCATGATCGGCGGGAACATTTTGTTCTTCCCGGATGCGTAACAGTTGACGGATAGCTCCCTCGGTCAAAGAAATGGGAGCAGTGGTTATGGTGGAGTTCATTGTTTGCTAAAATTATGATCTTGCAAAATTACGGAAAATTATAACGCCTGAGGTAGCCTTTTGGTTGGCTTATTCCATCAGGGATAGTACATTTGCTCAATTCGTATTTTGTAGGGTGTATTGTGTAGTGAACAAAGCATCTGGAAATAACGATAGGTATTAGCCGGCAACCCGGTATCCATGGCTCACTATCACCTACCCCATTTTCAAGATCATATCAATATCATCCATGTCAGTAATTGAAGTTATTTTAGAGATCATCAAGATCAGCGTTCCGGCACTCATCGTATTTTTTACCGTTCATTATCTGTTTAAGAACTATCTGGCCGGGCAGCAACAACTCCGGCGACAGGAGATAGAAAAAGAACAAAAAAGTGCTGCCCTGCCTCTGAAAATGCAGGCATATGAAAGACTTTCCCTATTTTGTGAACGCATCGCGTTGCCCACCCTCCTGTTGCGATTCCCACCGGCCGACCAGAAAGCGAAAGCTTACCGGCTAACGCTCTTACTGGCAATCCAACAGGAGTTTGAGCACAATATCACCCAACAGGTCTATATTTCCAGCCAGCTTTGGGAGATCATTAAAGCCGCCCGGGACGATGCGGTCAATTTCATCTCTATTGTTTCGGAGAAGATCGCCCCGGAGGCGCCTGCGAGTGAATTGAAGCAAGCCTTACTGAACTGGGAGGCCGGCAGGGAAACGACCGGCCTCGACACCGCTTTGTTAGCCATCAAAAAAGAGGCCTCGATATATTTATGAATCACCGCAGAACATTTTTGAAAAAACTCTCCGACTTCGGCACGGTCCTTGCCGTAAGCCCATTTA
>JAGQXH010000342.1 GCA_020436695.1 Lewinella sp.
ACCTTACCGCGCTCTCCCGGGTAAAGTCCGGCCCCGATGGACAACGCGGCACTCCTGAATGTCCAGTACTTTTTGGTACATCCTGGTTAAGCCATCGCACATCCACACAAGGGCACTGGCCCAACTTGTGATCGTCGACGAAGTATACTATCTTGCCTGCCTTGATTGAAATTTATTACCTCTGATGGAATGGGGAAAACACTGACTGAAGTAAGTAAAACTTTCTAAGTTTTGAGAACTTAGAAAGTTTCACAGCTCTGATTCGCATGACTCTACGCAATATACTGTTTTTTGATTTAAAATAAAATTTTAAAAACAAAAAAGTGAAAAACGTCATCCTTCTCATCCTGACGATGCTCTCCGTCCTAAACCTGAAAGCGCAAAAAGATAGTACCGCAGAACCACTGGCCATCGGCGAGACCCGCACAATCCATTCCAAAAGCTTAGGCGAAGATCGCGTGTTAAATATTAACCTTCCCCAAACCTATGATGCTTCCAGATCCTATCCGGTGCTTTATCTTCTGGACGGGAGTCTGAACGAAGATTTTCTGCACATTTGCGGCCTGGTGCAGTTCTTCAATCTACAATTCAAAACGCCCGAATTCATCATTGTAGGTATTGCCAATGTGGACCGGCAAAGGGACTTTACCTACCCTACTGATCTGGAAGACCTTAAGAAAGATCTACCTACTGCCGGCCATTCGGCCGCTTTTATTCAATTTCTGGAAAAAGAGCTGCAACCCTACATTGAAAAGACCTATTCCACCAACGGCACCAAATACCTGATTGGGCAGTCGCTGGGTGGATTACTTGCCACAGAGGTACTGTTAAAAAATACGGACCTGTTCACGCATTACCTGATCGTCAGTCCGAGCTTGTGGTGGGATGATGAAAGTATGCTGAAACAGGCGGCTTCCCTGTTTGCCCAGCAGCAGTTCAAACAATTGTACGTTTACATCTCGGTGGGAAAAGGAGAACGTCCGGTCATGCGCCGGGATGCTAAGAAACTTTATGAGGTGCTCAAGACGGCCAAGCGCCCCGGACTAACCCTGGATTTCAATCTGATGAAAAAGGAGAACCACGCTACTATTTTGCACAATAGTATTTATGAGGGGTTATTGGAGCTGTTTCCTTATAAAGAATAGACGTAGCAATAATAAAAAGGAGAAATATTAGTGACCGCATAAGCAATTGCGGTCTTATCGAATAAGACCCGTCAGATACCATGAAGATCTTAACCTTACCCGATGACATCTATGGAAACCGGCACAATCCGGAAAGCGGTATTCTGGTACATCATTACACCGCGCTAAGCAGCCGGTTCCGGGAAAGATCTATCCTGACCAAAAATGCGATCAGTCTGGTGATCAGCGGCAAAAAAACAATGCATTTTGCGGAAAAGACCGTTCACGTGAATGACGAGGAAATTCATATGTTGTCAGCGGGAAACTGCCTGGCCTCCCTTTCCATTTCCGACCAGAAAGCCTTTGAGAGCGTTTTGGTCTTTTTTGATGATCAATATCTTTCCCGGTTCTATACGGATAATGCGGCTATGATAGCCAAATTGAGAGCCAAATACCCCGCAAAACCGGATGCTTATCTCGCTTTTCGCAAAGATGACCTGCTAAACAACTACATCCAATCGCTGCTGCTCACTTTAAAGAAGCACGGGCAGCTCTCCGAACAAATGAAGCAGATAAAATTGAATGAATTACTGCTCTATCTACTGGAGAACCATACGGAGACCTTTCTGAATTTCAAACATCCGACCGGGCTCTCTAATCTGGAAATTAAGATCAGGCGGGTGGTTGAAACCAATAAGTTTAATAACATGCAACTCGATGAGTTAGCCTTTCTCTGTAATGTAAGTGCGTCCACCTTCAAGCGGCATTTTAAAAAGATTTACGACAGCACTCCGAGCGTCTGGTTCAATGGACAAAAGATGAAACTAGCCGGCCAACTGTTAACCAGTAAGCAACAAAGGCCCGGCGAGATCTGGCACAAACTGGGGTTTGAGACCCATACCGGCTTTACCAAATCATTCAAAAAGCACTTCGGCAGCTCTCCTAAAGAATTCGCGGACAAAAAGACCGTCCGGGAATAAAGTGTGCCCGATGCGGACTAACTTCTGTGCCGCGCTCTACCTCAACTTTGTCCTTTATTCACTAAAGTTGAGAAAATGAGTATTCAAACCGAACAAAACAAAGCAACCGTAATCCGATTCAACCGGGAATGCCTGGAAAAAGGGAACAAAAGTTCGCTGAATGAGCTCGTGGCCGAAGACGTTATCAATTATGCCGCAGCAGAAGGGATGCCGAATGGAAAAGAGAGCTTCTCTTTCTTTCTGAAAAATGTATTGCATCAGGGGTTTTCCGATATTGAGGTCGAGATCTTCGAGCAGTTGGCAGAAGGTGATCTGGTTTCTACCCGAAAGATCATCCGGGGCACCCACACCGGGGAAATAGCCGGGATATTACCTACCGGACGAAAAGTGGAAATAAAGGTCATTGATATCATCCGCTTGCGAGACGGGCAGTACGTGGAGCATTGGGGAATGAGTAATTTTGATCAGGTCTTGCGTGGGCTGTCCTGACAGATACTTTCCCTACAAGTTTCGGAGCCGTAAAAACCAAACTGATCGAATTATACTTCAAAACTTAACGCTTATGAAAAGGTCAATCCTATTACCTTTCTTTCTTTTTGCGGCTCTATTTCCAGCAGTTATCCAGGCACAAAGCAGCGATAACAGCAAATTGAATCCAAATAGCCTGTTGATGACCAGAGATTTTTCCGGCTCGACGGCAACCTGGGAACTGGAAAAGACCGGCCGCCCCACCTGGCTAACCGGTAATAAGACGGCACTGCGCATCGCCCGCCTGGAAACCAATACGCCCCAGGCGGATGATCGCACTGCACTGATCATTGAACCGGAAGCACTGAAGATCGGCATCAATACCGGCGACTTCGAACCCATCTACCGCATGACCGTTACGGATAATACCACCAGCTATGCCAATAATAATGTCGGCTCCCTCACGGTGTTTAACAGCGGCAATGTACCCGGCGCACCAATCGTCGGCATCTTTAATAACACCGGTAATTTTAGCGCTATTACCACCTACGCGGTAGGCAAGATCGGCGGCTACTGGTCGGGAGGAGGTAGAAATGCGGGAGTACACGGACACATCACCGGCAGTGGTTCTGCCGGCTATGGGGTATTGGGTACCGTGGCTGACCCGGCCAACACAAGTACCGATATTGATCATCCATCGGCCTGGGGTGCACTTGCCTATGGTACGAGCAGTCAGTTTTATGCCGTTTATTCCAACGGGCAGCAATTCTCTACCACCGGTACCCTGTGGGCTACTTCCGACCGGCGGCTGAAACAGAACATTCAACCACTGGAAGGCGCCCTGGAAATGGTGCAAAAATTGCAACCCAAAACCTATAAATACCGGCAGGACGGTAAATACAAACGCCTCTCCACACCGACGGAAACCCAGTACGGCTTCATTGCCCAGGAAGTAGAGCAGGTACTCCCGCTGCTGGTACGGGAGGTGCCTCTGCAATTAGAGGATCCGGAAGTTCCCGCCGATGGGACCATCAGTCAGGAACCGCCGGCCATGGAATCCTATAAAGCAATACAAAGCCTCGGCTTCATCCCGATCCTGACGGCCGCTCTACAGGAGATGGATGCGAAATATTCCGACCAGATCAGTCAGATGGAACAGGAAAACCAGGAATTACAAGATCGTGTGGATCAACTGGAAGCGGATGTCCGTCGTTTGTTGGCAGCTTCAGAAACCGGATCTTCCGTTATTGCTCCTTCTTCCGCAAGTTTATCACAAAATATTCCGAATCCTGCTACCGGAGAGACCTTCATCGAGTATGAAATACCAGGCGGAATCGAGCAGGCAGAATTGCGCATCACCACTGCCGACGGCAAACTGATCCATCGGCAATCCATTGACAAGAGTGGGAAGGGCAGGATAACGGTTGATACCGGTGCCTTAAGTAGCGGTATTTATTACTATTCACTGTTTTTAGACGGGAAACTGTTCAGCAGCAAACAGATGGTGATCAATCGGTAAGTGGAGTTAGTAAATGCAAGTCTAAGATCAAGTTCAAGTTCAAAGGTCTGGTAGCACAATGAGCATAGTTGCTCGAAGGCCTGCAATCGGCCCTTGAACTTGATACTTGGTCTTGTGCCTGATCTTTTTTCTTCCTAATTTTCAAAGTTCGTCACCACTAAGGTCTATGAATGCTTGATCCGCGATACTTCCGGTTGGAGATAATAATGCACCTCCATCACTTACCCTGCACCGCCGGCCGGTTAAACGGCGGCGGAGTGACCTTTGGAGTTTTCTGCTGTTCCAGCATACGTAATACCTCCTGCACCGCTCGCTCAAGTTGCGGGTCCTGACCCTCGGAAAGTGATTTGGCATCCTGACGCACCGGGATATCCGGTGGAATACCTACATTCTCACCGATGAATTTGTTATTGATCGGGTCAAAAACGGCATTATCCGGTGCCGTAAGTGCCCCTCCATCCACCAGTGCGTAATGTACGGAAGACTTCACCAGTCCTCCCCAGGTACGGGCACCAATGAGTGGCCCGGCCTGCTGCTGACGGAATACCCAGGGGAAGAAATCGCCACCGGAACCGGCACGCTCGTTGATCAGCAATACTTTCGGCCCTAAAATACCGGCAGGTAGCCGGAACGCTTTACCGTTGGGTACTTCATTGGTAATGGCGGCCCGAAGGGAACGGGTCATCAGATCCACCATGTAATCATCCAGTAGACCACCACCGTTGAAACGCTCGTCAATCACGGCTCCTTCTTTGTTTTGCTGGGCAAAGAAGTAGCGGTTGAAAGAAACAAAGCCGCCACCGCCGGTATTGGGCACCC
The DNA here is from genome assembly GCA_020436695.1 of Lewinella sp. Classification (GTDB taxonomy): domain Bacteria; phylum Bacteroidota; class Bacteroidia; order Chitinophagales; family Saprospiraceae; genus Flavilitoribacter. Next base: position 4,911 of record JAGQXH010000342.1, read on the forward strand.
AAATATACGCCAGACGGCCGTTAGAAAGCTTATCCACCATCCGCCGGTTATCTTCCACCCAGCCGCGCTGTCGTAGGGCATTTTCATTACGAATGGGTTCTACGACCTCCGTCCAGGCGCCTTCGAATGCAGGCTTATCATTCAGATGAATGGTCGTTTGCTTACCAGCGGTTCCGTCCAGCAATTCGAAAGGATTCATATCTGTGGTCAGTTCTTTCCCATTGATCCCCACCAGATAGTTCCCTTCCGCTACTTTCATACCGGGCCGATCCAGGGGGCTGGACAATTGCGGATTCCAACTCTCGGTATTGTAAATTCTGGCGATCTGCCAGCGACCGTTGGCAGCTACAAGATCAGCGCCCAGCAGGCCTACCTTGGAAGACTCCGTTTCCGGCATATCTCCGCCAAAGACAAAGCTGTGTCCTACTGATAATTCGCCATTGATCTGGTCCAGTAGATAGGAAAGATCTGACCGGTGGCGCACATAAGGCACTAAAGGAGCATAACGCTCATGTACTACCTGCCAATCCCGGCCGTGCATCCCCGGATCGTAGAAATAATCATGTTCGTAACGCCAGGCTTCTTCGAACATTTGCTTCCATTCGGCCGGCCGATCCAGTTTCATATCCAATTTGACCGATACACTCTTGCCGCTCTTGTCATTAGCGCCGCCGGCATCGCTTACTTTCCAGCCCGGCCCCGACTGGATCAGGATCTTTTTCCCATCCGCAGATACGGATACCTGACGGACACCGGTGGCAAATTCTTTCGCCTCGCGTTCTTTCAATGTGAATTTCTGTAATACAATACCCGGGGTTTCCGGTTTCCTTTCCGCCAAAAAGACCACCCCTTCCGGGCCTTCTACCGTACCTACATAATTGCCGGTAGATAGTGGCAGCGCAATGGTGCGTCGCCCTAAACGATCATAGTCAATGACCATGGGTTTATCTTTGTCTGTCTCCTCTTCTTTATCTTTCCCGGCTTTTTCGTCCTCTTTTTTCTCTTCATCCTCCACTTTTTCGGCTGTGTCTTTTTCCTTATCCGCTGCCGGTTTTTCTTTTTCCACTTCCTCTTCATCACTGCGTGGAATGAAGGGTGATTTCTCCCCATCCTGCAATACGATCACATAGGCCGCATAACTCGGTTCGGCCTGCATGGAGCTGGTATTGGCCCAACCAGAGCCCAAAGCGAGATCGGTACCGGCCAGAAAATAGAGATGCTTGCGGTCTTTATCCCAGGCCGGCGAGAAAGCATCGGCAAAAGGATCGGTCAGGGGTTTTGTCATCTTGGTATCCAGATCGTACACCATGATCTGACGGAAATTATTTTCTCCGGATTTTACGTATGCCAGTTTCTTGGAATCCGGCGACCAGGTCATGCCGGTCCGGCTGCGGTCCAGGTTGCTGCCACCCACATCGGCCGTGATGATATTTCCACTTTCGAGTTCCAGTATCCTGATGCGTACATCGTCATCGGCAAAGGCAATATGAGCCCCATCCGGCGACCAGACCGGTGACCAGGCCATTTTAGATTCTCCAAGGGGAATGCGACGTGGCTCCGACATGCCATCCTGTTTGGCCAAGAATAAAGCATACCCTTTACCGCCCGCATCGGAAAACCAGGCGATCTCGTCTTTTTTCGGTGACCAGATCGGATTGCGGTCGGCAGCATCCGAACTTTGGGTCAGGTTACGGGGATCGCCGTGCTCAACGGGCACAGTAAAAATCTCACCGCGGGCTTCCATCAGGGCACGTTTGCCGGAAGGCGACAGTGACACGGAAGTAGCCCGTGAACTGACATCCTCCCACTTGGTTTCCGCCCAGGGAAAGTCGCCGATCACTTCAATATTCAGCTGGGTCGTCTTGCCCGAAGACGGGTCCAGCAGATGTAAATATCCATTTTGTTCGATGACCAGTCGGCCCGCACGGCCGCCCAGCCATTTTACATCTGTTTTCTTAAACTTAGTCACTTGTCGCAGGCTCTTATCGGATACCTTATAAGCCCAGACATTCATCGTCCAGTCCCGGTCCGATAGGAAAAATACTTCATCGCCCAGCCACAGCGGCTGAATATCGGTGGTGTGCTCATTGGGGAGCAATACCTCAGTCTGATCCTTCAGATCAAGCAGGATCAGCGGCGTATTCTGCCCACCCCGGTAAGCGCGCCACTCGGTGTCCCAGCGGCTCATTTTATCGATGGCTATCCGTTTGCCGTCGGCGGCATAGGAGCCGTCAAAGCCCCACTGTTCCGATAGTTTGGTGGAGGGTCCGCCTGCAACCGGCACGGTCCACAGGTGGTTAAAGGAAACCGGCGCAGTTCCGCGGGTGGATGCGTACAATACATGCTTCCCATCGGGCGTCCATCCCCGAACCCCGGAGGCTGAAGGGTGCCAGGTTAGTCGTTTGGGGTCGCCCCCCTCCTTGGAAACAACGTAGACCGAATTGGCACCGGAACGGTTGGAAGTAAAAGCCAGCCAGTTACCGTCGGGTGAAAAGTGAGGATCACTCTCTACGGCCGGGGTACTGGTAATACGACGCACCTGAGTGCCGTCCAGATTGGCTCGCCAAACATCGCCACCGTAGATAAAGGCAATGTATTCGCTGCTGATCGTGGGTTGCCGAAGTAGTCGTGTCCCCTGGGCCAGTACGAAGGACTGACTGGTGAACATCAATACTACGCCATAGAGAAATAGTCGTGTGAACAGGTTAGAGTTGGTCATCGGGTAAATTTTAAAGCTTTCCGGCTAATATAAGGTATTTGCACTTAGGCTGATAACAGACAATAATATATCGACCATTATTACCGAATTAGGAGAGACTGACCTATTTTAGAACATCAGATAATCGCAAGCCTGCCGCATCATTCAGGAAGAATCACCAACGCAGGATCTGGCTTTTCAATTCAGCGCTCTATGACTAAAAAACACCTCATTACTATTCTTTTCCCGTTGTTGACGTCAGCATTCGGCATTCCCGGACTGCGGGCACAACAAATCCCCATCCAGAGCTATTCGGTCGATGCCGGCGGGCAGGTACGTCTGACGGTCAATTCCACCGCTGACCACTATTACCTGCTGAAGATCCGGCATCAACCAGACGCTGATTTCCAATTACCTACGTCCATGACATTAGGGCAAGCGGGAACTACGACCCTCACCGAACCGATGGCACACTACCCTTTGGAACACTACCAGGTGCTGGAATATCCGGTAAGCGATCCGGCCGATTCGGATGGTGACGGAGTAGACGATATCACCGAATATTACAATATGCCCATTCAGGGGCCTTTGAACGCAGCCGTGCCCGTCGACCTAAATATTGGCACGGCAGTCATCGACAGCTTCACGACCTTCCAAAAATTATCCATTACCAAACAACATGTGCAGTGGTCCGAATTCCTGGATGGGAAGGGATACGTCAAATTCATTATTGTTGATTTCCACACTGACCAACCGAAACTCTATTTCATCGACAGCTATGCGTATGATCTGCACGATGATTTTGCCAAAGCGGTAGGGATCGATTACCTCGGCGACAATGTAAAGAAAGGGCAGATCATCTATCATCCAACCGTTTTGTCGAATAATGGCACTTTGGGCACTTTTACCTTCAATTACAGCAATGGTCATGGCCAGGATTTTGAGGTTGTGCAAAAGTGTTATGAATTGTTGGCCGCCAATATGCCATTCATCAGGAACAACCTCTCCTATTTTATCACAGAACGTAACGAAGATGAGTATGCCCGGGATCAGGCGCTCTTTCAAAATTCGCGTATTCCAATCCTGTTCGAAACCGATCTATTCGCCGGGATCGATTACTGGGGACTGAACCAGGCCGAAGGTTATGGCTATTTCCATCAGATAAGTCTGGAAGAAATACCGGGTGCCCGCGATATAGTGCTTTACGAAACCTTGCCTAATTCACTTCCACGGGTGGGCGGGATCATGACCTCGGTGCTCCAGACCCCATTGTCACACGTCAATCTGCGGGCC
>JAGQXH010000343.1 GCA_020436695.1 Lewinella sp.
GAAAGGGATGCAGTCGCCGGTTCCGGCAACTTGCATCCCCTTAATTTACAACTTGCCTTTTTCAGGCTGCCCATTGCATCGCAGGTGCCTGCCCACGGATGGAACGGGCCATTTTCATGGCTACATTTTTAATATGCTCAAAATTCAATTCATCGGCATTAGCGACCAGCAACAGATAATCTCCAAGATCGTTGAAGGTTACCCGCAGCCACAGGCCGTCCAGTTTTTCCCCTTTCAACTGACAAATGATCCGCTGACCGGCGATCCCATATTCCAATGTGTGCTCTAAACCATTGGCGCTGATTTGGATATCCAGATCTCCCTGCGCCAGTTGCTTCGGCATGTGTTGCACATCGGCCGGTAATCTTTCTACATGCAGGTAGGTGGTTCCGTCTTCCGTACCCCCGATCCAGATACCGGGCAAACGGTTATAGATACGGTAGGTTTCGGGTAGATCGAGTTCCAGGTCGGTATGTTTATCCATGATCTGGGGATAGCCCAGGCGATTTAGGGTTTTAGGCAGGTTTTTCATGTTTATCTTTTTTTTCAGCAAAACTATGGGCCAAGCGCAAGCCGGTAAACCTTTCTTGATTACATCGCCCTGTTTACTTAGTGATTGGTCTGAATAGGTGAGTTGTCAGATAGGGCATCGGGAGCTGCTAACAAACTTCAACAATGACATGCACTTTCGGGTATCTACCAGTTTCATCGAAAGTACGTATCTATCATTTAATACAATTATTTATGCAAAATCAATTGAAAAGACAAAATAAATTTTTGTATTCAATCAAAAAATCCGAACTTTTAGGCCCTTTTAAAGAGGGCTGCAGTAAACTATTTTTAATACAAAATCAACACCCTTCTCATGCACCTTAACGGTACGCATCAGCTTAACGCTACACCACAAGAAATCTGGAAATTACTAATGAATATCGACGTTCTGGCCCGGATCACACCAGCGATTGATCGTCTTGAGCCGCTCGGAAATGACAAATACACCGCTATTGCAGAGGTTAAACTTGGTCCGGTTAAAGGTTCCTTCACCGGAGAAATGGAGATTGCCGATAAGCAGGAGCCGGAACATTTCACCCTGCGTATGCAGCAGAATAGTCGCATCGGCAATGTCAGCGCAGAAGGCCAGATCAAACTACAGCCGGGAGCAAGCGGCCAGACCGAGGTAGCTTTTACCGGCGACGCCAAACTTTCCGGCACACTGGCCAGAATGGGCCAGCGGGTGCTGGGCGGTGTGGCCAATTCTCTAGTCAAACAATTCTTCAAGAATCTTGAAGACGAGATACAAGCAAACGCATAATTGATCCAGGTCAATCACTCCAGGGATTGATACTACATCCTTATGCCCTTTTCTAAATAAAAATCCTTTCTTTTCATGGCAACAACGATCAACATCAGCGTAAACGGCAAAAAACATCAGGATGAGGTGGAAGGCCGGTTACTGCTGGTTCACTATCTACGAGATAAGCTTCGTCTGACCGGTACCCACGTCGGGTGCGACACCAGTAGCTGTGGTGCCTGCACCGTATTGGTCGACGGCAAAGCTGTAAAGTCCTGCACCGTTCTCGCTGCACAGGTGGATGGTTGCAGCATCACCACCATCGAAGGCCTGGCCGAACATGGCACGCTTCATCCCCTCCAGGAAGGTTTCAAGGAAAAACACGGTCTGCAATGTGGTTTTTGTACCCCTGGTATGATCATGACTGCGGCTGATTTTCTGAAACAGAATCCCAATCCCACCGAGGAAGAGATCCGGCACGCCCTGGAAGGCAATTTCTGCCGCTGCACCGGATATCACAACATTGTGGAAGCGATTAAATATGCAGCCGAAAAATCAAAAAGCGGCAAAATTCCTGAGACGGTTTAATAAATACTATGGTGCCAGCCTAAATGATATAGTGATTTATCATTGTCCGGGCACCGTTTACCGAATACCGCCTCTATTTTCTAATTTTTGACTAGAACTCATATGACTTATATAGGAAAATCCGTCAAACGCGTCGAAGACCGGCGCTTCATTACCGGTAAAGGCCGGTATACAGACGATATTGTGCTGCCGGGAATGACCCATGCCTATATCCTGCGCAGCCCTTACGCCCATGCCAAAATTAACGGTATCGATACCAGTGAAGCAAAAGCCATGGACGGCGTGGTAGCTGTTTTCACCGGTGAAGATGTCAAAGATATTGCCGGAGTGCCCTGTGGCTGGCAGGTTAATTTCAAGAACGGCGATACCATGAAAGAGCCGCCGCATCCGCTGCTGGTACGGGATAAAGTGCGCCATGTGGGCGATGCAGTTGCCATAGTTATTGCCGAAGAACGGGAAATTGCCCGCGATGCTGCCGATCTGATCCAGGTAGACTACGAAGAATTACCGGCCGTAGTGAATGCTGCCGATGCGGTTCAGGACGGTAAAGCACTGGTACACGATGATGTACCCAACAATATATGCTTCGACTGGGAACTGGGTAATCCCAAAGAAGAAGTTGATGCGGCCCTGGATGCTGCCGATCATATCACTACCCTGGAATTTGTTAATCAGCGGGTAACACCCAATGCCATCGAGCCGCGCTCCGCAATTGGTTCTTATGAATCAGCCGGAGACCATTACACGCTCTATACTACTTCCCAAAACCCACACCTCATTCGCCTGCTGATGTGCGCTTTTGTGCTGGGTATTCCCGAACATAAAGTCCGAGTAGTGGCCCCGGATGTCGGCGGCGGTTTCGGCAGTAAGATCTTCCACTACACGGAAGAAGCACTGATGGTCTGGTGCAGTAAACAACTGGAACGGCCGGTAAAATGGACGGCCGATCGCAGTGAAAGTTTCATTACGGACGCTCAGGGCCGTGACCATAGTACAAAGGCTGAAATGGGCTTTGATAAAGATGGTAACATCGTAGGATTGCGGATCAAAACCTTTGCCAATCTCGGTGCTTATCTGTCTACTTTCTCTACCTGTGTGCCCACCTGGCTGCACGGCACGCTCTTACAGGGGCTCTACACTACACCCAAGATCAATGTGGATGTCACCGCCGTATTTACCAATACTGTGGCCGTGGATGCCTACCGTGGTGCCGGACGTCCCGAGGCTACTTACCTGCTCGAACGCATGATCGATACGGCTGCCTTGGAAATGGGTAGAGACCCGGCAGAACTGCGTCTTCAGAACTTCATTCCTCCCTTCGATGGTGTGGAACAGGCAGGTTATATGACGCAGGTGGCCCTGCAATACGACAGTGGTAACTACCACCGTGCGCTGGAAAAAGCGCTGGAAATGGTGGACTATAAAAAATTCAGAAAAGATCAGGAGAAGGCCCGCGCGGAGGGCAAACTACTCGGTATCGGCTTTTCTACCTATATCGAAGCCTGCGGTATTGCGCCTTCGGCAGTGGTGGGTTCACTGGGTGCCCGCGCCGGTCTGTATGAATCGGCTCAGGTACGCGTACAGCCTACCGGAAAGGTGAGTGTTTATACCGGTTCGCATTCCCACGGCCAAGGGCACGAAACGACTTTTGCCCAGGTGGTAGCAGATCGTCTCGGCATCGACATCGGCGATGTAGAGATCGTTCACGGCGATTCCGAAGCAGTTGCTTTCGGTATGGGCACTTACGGTTCGCGTAGTCTCGCAGTAGGCGGCTCCGCCATCATGAAGAGTCTTGATAAAGTACTGGAAAAAGGTGCCAAGATTGCAGCACACAAACTGGAAGCTGCAGTAGAAGACCTGGATTTTGCCGAAGGCAAATGGACGGTCAAGGGTACGGATAAGTCCATAAGCTTTGCCGACGTTTCCCTCACAGCCTATGTGCCGCACGATTATCCGCAGAATCTGGAGCCGGGTATGGATTTCTCCAGTTTCTACGATCCGGCCAACTTCACCTATCCGTTTGGTGCTCACATCGCTATTGTGGAAGTGGATAAAGACACCGGAAAAGTAACACTGAAGCGCTTTGTTGCCGTGGATGATGTAGGCAACGTGATCAACCCGATGATCGTGGAAGGACAGATCCACGGCGGACTTGCCCAGGGGATCGGTCAGGCGCTCTTCGAAGAGACCATCTACGATGAGAACGGGCAGTTGATCAATGGTTCCTACATGGATTACACCATGCCGCGTGCGGATGATCTGCCTTCATTTGAAGTAGATCGCACGGTAACGCCCTGCCCGCACAATCCGCTAGGTGTGAAAGGAGCCGGAGAAGCCGGTACGATCGGATCGACGCCCGCTGTGGTTAATGCCGTTATGGATGCTTTGTCGCCCTTAGGTATTAAGAACCTGGCGATGCCGTTGACACCGGAGCGGGTCTGGCGGTATATTCAGGAGTGAGAGGTGAGGAATGAGTTGACCTCAGCGTCCAAACATCCCAACGTCCCAACATCCAATTTTATTGAACCTTCTAATTGTATTATAAAATGGTAAGTACTTCTTTTGATTACCAACGAGCCGACACGGTGCAAGAGGCCATCAAACTGCTGCAGGAGCACAATGGTGATGCCAAATTGCTGGCTGGAGGTCATAGCCTTATACCGGCCATGAAGCTTCGTCTCAACAGCCCGGCTTTACTTATAGATGTTTCCCGGATCGAGGCTATGCGCGGCATACGGGAAAAAGACGGTCAGATCATCATCGGTGCCATGACCACCCATTACGAGATCGCTACTTCCGAACTCCTGGCGAATAAACTCCCCATGCTGGTAGCCGCAGCCAAGGTCATTGGTGATGTGCAGGTACGCAACAAAGGGACCATTGGCGGAAGTTTGGCACATGCCGACCCGGCTGCAGACTGGCCTGCGGTTGTTTTGGCCGCCAATGCTCAGCTCCACATTCACGGTCCTTCCGGTGAACGCATGGTGAGTGCCGGAGATTTCTTTACGGGTTTTTACTCAACTGCGCTGGAAGACGATGAGATCCTGACTGATCTGCATTTTCCAATTCCGCCTAAGGGAAGTAAATCCACATACGTAAAATTTGCTCAACCGGCTTCCCGCTACGCTTTGGTGGGCTGTGCCGTACAGGTAAGCATGGATGGAGATTCGGTAAGTGACTGCAGTATCGCCTTCACGGGGGTATCGGATGCCGCTTTCCGTGACACCGCAGCCGAAGATGCCCTGCGTGGAAAGGCCTTGAACGCTGACAGCATCAAATCCGCTGCTGATGCTGCCGCCGAAGGTGTCGATATCATGAGCGATCACTTTGCTTCGGAAGAATACCGCAAGCACCTTGCAAAAGTATTTCTGAAGCGAGCACTGGAATCCCTGTAGGGCTACCGAATAGTTCGTTTTCAACCGTATAAAACACAAGGAGGGGAGTGAATTACTTTCCCTCCTTAGTGTTTTTTCCACATTACCTATCTTTGACCGCCAGAAAAGACCAGATCAATTTCATGCAACATCCCGAGCTAGAACGACTCCGGCAACTCCTGCAGGATCAGGCATACATCACCGACGATTCAATTGTACTATCCGTATTCCTGGCCCGGCAGTTGCAAAAGCCCTTGCTGATCGAAGGGCCGGCCGGTGTAGGCAAAACGGAGATCGCCAAGGTGATGGCCCGGGCCATGGATACGGACCTGATCCGCATGCAATGCTATGAAGGCCTCGACGCAACGCATGCCCTCTACGAATGGAATTATCAGCATCAGTTGCTCTACCTGAAAATGTTGGAGAAACAGGAAGCCACGCCGGAAGATATGGAACGCTCCCTCTTCGGCGATCGCTTTCTGCTGAAGCGTCCATTATTACAGGCCATTACTCATCATAAAACGCCCCTGTTGCTGATCGACGAAGTGGATCGGGCCGATGAGGAATTTGAGAGTTTTCTGCTGGAGGTATTGTCTGACTGGCAGATCACCATTCCGGAGATCGGCACGATCAAAGCTACGCACATACCTCAGGTGATACTAACCAGTAACCGCGTGCGCGAATTATCCGAAGCTTTGCGCCGACGCTGCCTTTATCTATGGATCGATTATCCTGATTACGATAAAGAACTGGCCATCGTGCGCCGGAAGGTGCCTCAGATCGATGCTCGTCTCAGCGAGCAGATCTGCCTGTTCATGCAGGAGGTGCGCAAGCAGCGATTGGAAAAAGTGCCCGGCATTGCTGAAACACTGGACTGGGCCATGGCGCTGGCCAATCTACACATCGATCATCTGGATAAAGAGCTCGTCTCCTCTACTTTGGGCATTGTGCTGAAAGATTGGCAGGATATCCGTCAAACACAAATGTCACTATCTGAACTGTTCGATCGCGTGGGGGCCATTTCAAAACTAGATACGAATGGCTGATGAACTGATCGTTCGCCGCACTTCCCTGAGTGAAAATATATTAGGCTTTTGTCGCTACCTGCGCCAAAAAGATTTCCGGATCGGCCCGGCAGAAGAAGCGGATGCACTGCTCGCCATAGCGCGGCTGGCCCCATTTGCCAATCCGGATATCTTCCGTCTTACCCTTCGTGCCGTTCTGGCCCGTACCCGCCCACAGCAACATCAGTTTGATGAACTTTATGCTGCTTACTGGAAGGAACTGGAGAAAGCCGTTGATTCCAAGATCAAGGAAGCGCCGGAAGAGAAACAACGGCGCACCAAGGCCCAACCAAAGCCGGATTTTCAATCCCTGAAAAACTGGCTGTACGGCAATCAGAACAAACAGGACGAGGAAGCTGAACTGGCCGCCTATTCCGCCGCAGCCGGTGCCGGTACCAAAGACCTCAGCGGCTTTTCGGATGATGAACTGGAGGAGATCATGCGCATTATTCGCCGCATTGCCCGCCCGTTGTCACTGCAATACAACCGCCGCCGTCAGACCTCTGCCAAACCGGGAAATTTTGACCTGCGCCGAACCCTACGTCGTAATCTCCGGCGCGGCAGCGATATTCTGGAACTAGTCTATAACCGTCCTAAAAAGCAGAGGCCGCAAATGGTGCTGCTCTGCGATGTGAGCAAATCAATGGATCTGTACAGCCAGTTCCTGGTGCAGCTGATGTACGGCTTCCAGCGGGTGGTGTCGCGGGTGGAGACCTTTGTGTTCAGCACTTCCCTGCACCGGGTAACCAGCCAACTTAATCAGCAAAGTTTCGAAAAAACGCTTGAGGCACTGTCGCAAACGGTACCCGGGTGGTCCGGTGGTACCCGTATCGGGGCTTCCCTGCAAACTTTCGTGGAAGATTACGGCAGGCGACTCCTGCAGCGTAACTCCCTGGTACTCATTCTCAGCGACGGTTGGGATACAGGTGAACCGGAAGTGCTGGAAGAAGCTATGAGATACATTCAAAAACGGGCTGCCCGGGTGGTCTGGATCAATCCGCTGGCCGGTAGTCCGTCATATGAGCCGAAGGTACGGGGTATGATGGCAGCGTTGCCGTATATCGATGTATTTGCGGCGGCTTATGATGTGGATAGTTTGCGGAATAATTTGGGACAGAATCTATTGAAGTCTTCCCATAAATAACGCTCAATAATACTGATTTCCGGTAAGCATAGGTAGGACTTACGATGATCAATGCTTGCTCACTTAGGAGCTTTGGAGCAAAGGACAAGGAGGAGAATAAACGCTGTACAATCGCTCCAAGGGGTCCAATGCTCCGCCGCTCTTAGTCGATTTTTAGCGGAGGATGCTCTAATTATAATCTAAAGTCAATTAAGCCTTTGTACCAGGCATGGAGTGCATAGGATTACCAGCTGCATACCATTAGATCAATGCCTGTATTTACGCGCTGCGCTGCTGCTCCCAATCCCAGGCCGACTGCATGATCACCTCAATATCCCGCTCGGGTTTCCAGCCCAGCTCTTCTGCAGATTTACGATTGTTGGCATAGATAGCGACCACATCACCCGGACGACGGGGACCGATCTCGTAATTCAGGGGCTTACCCGATACTTTTTCAAATGCCTTGATGGCTTCCAGTACACTCACCCCTTCGCCGATGCCCAGATTAAACACCTCGCAGTTGGTGCGATCTTTACCGGCCAGCAGATACTGCAATGCTTTGGTATGTGCATTGGCCAGGTCCATGACGTGGATATAATCCCGGATGCAACTTCCGTCGCGCGTATCGTAATCATCGCCGAAAACCGTCATAGAATCTCTTTTCCCGATGGCCGTTTCGGTGATCACCGGTACCAGGTTGGTAGCCTTATTAGACGGAGCCTCACCGATCAGCGCGCTTTCATGAGCACCGGCCGGGTTGAAATAACGCAAGATGACCGAATGGCTCCCGGGATTAGCCCGCGCATAGTCGGTAATGATGTGTTCTCCCATTTGCTTGGTGCGGGCGTAAGGCGATTCTGCCTCCTGAAATGGGGTAGCTTCCGTCACCGGTAGTTCCTCTGAATTTCCATAAACCGAGCAGGAAGAGGAGAAGATCAGGTTAGGTACAGAAAACGTGTTCATACACGTCAGCAGGTTGATCAGGCCACCAAGATTATTCTGAAAATACTGTAGTGGTTTTTCCACCGATTCTCCCACCAGTTTGTAGGCAGCGAAATGAATGACTCCGATGATATCCGGGTTTTCCCGGAAAATATCCAACAGCGCAGCCAGATTTACCATATCCACCCGGTAATTCTTTACCCGCACGCCGGTGATCTTTTCAATACCATCCAATGAATCTTCATTGGAGTTCGTCAAATTGTCTACGGAGATGACTTCGAAGCCGTTATCGATCAGGTCAACGATAGTATGGCTGCCAATGTAACCGGTACCACCAGTGACTAAAACTTTGCTCATAATGCTAGATTATTAACAGCGAAGGTACTGTTTTTCATTACAAAAAATAATCAATTGTATTGCTTAGTGACGGAGAAAAAATAAATGAACCAATTTTAGGTTTTTAATATTTCGCTAAGCCATTGACTTGCAGGAAATG
>JAGQXH010000344.1 GCA_020436695.1 Lewinella sp.
AAAACAGTATTGATCTGGCCGACGACAACCTGGAGATCACCCGGGAGGTATCTCACATCTATTTTACCGGGGGGATGCGTTGGGATCTTAATGCTTCGCTGCAATTTCAGCCGCAATTTCTGCTGAAATATGTGAAGAATGCGCCTTTTGAGGGAGATGCCAATATCAACTTCATCTTTGTTAATAAATTCACGGCCGGTCTGAGTTATCGACTCGGTGGCTCCAAAAGTAGTGGCATTGGAGAAGCGATCGGTCTGATCGGCGGAGTACAGGCCAATGACATGCTTTTTATCGGTCTGTCTTATGATTATACACTTTCGGAGATCCGCCTGACCACATCGGGCTCCGTAGAGGCCGTGGTGCGCTACTGCATCGGTGGACAATCCGATAATGCCAGTGAATTTGTGAGTCCGAGATTCTTTTAAGCCTCTAGTGCCTCGGGCGCTAAGTCCTACACACCGCAAGCCTCGTTCTTTCACCGGCTAACCTCCCCAAAAAGCCTCGCCGTGGCTTCGGCCACGTCTGTGTTTTTTGGCTTCATTAGCTGGCGAAATAACTTCGACTTAAGTATGCGAAACTTAATTCCCAAGGCACTAGTTGTGGTAGATTTCCAAATCTGCCACAACCGATACAATCCTTCTTCCAGGTTCAACGTTGATATGAAGGTAACAAGCTGTGCCGGAATTCGTTAAAGAACAGTAGCTTGTGGCCAAATATCCATTTCTTTCAATATCTCCCCCCGTTTGGCGTTACAACTATACGATTTGGACGTCCAAAAAATCGAAGCTCGTTTAAACCAATGTTATGAACCGGTCTATATATATTATTATCCTCCTGGCGCTTTTCAGCAGCCTGGGATACAGCCAGGTGCGGGAGAAAAAACAGAAACAGACACCCTCTAAAATAGATCCCGTCTACGAGAAGGACGATATCGGCAGAAACATCCGCCTGGTGAACGCCAGTTGGATCAATACTCCCCGTATGGAATTCTCCCCGGCTTTTTACCAGGGAGGTCTGGTGTACGTATCGCAAAAAAGCAATGGTTTAGTGGATGAAAAGACCGGTCAGCGATTCTACGAGTTGTTCTTCGCTGATCTGGATCCCAATGGGATGCCGGTACGGCCCTCCAATTTTTCTATCGAGATCAATTCCGAACTCCACGAAGGACCGGTAGCGCTCAACCGTCAGTACGATCGCATCTATTTTACCCGTAGCAATATCAAGAATGGAGTGACTAAGGCCGGAACGGACAAAAAGGTCAACCTGAAGATATTTGAAGCCAAGCGTGGAGAGTTTGACTGGGAGGGCCTGGAAGAACTGCCCTTCAACAACGATAATTATACCTGCATGCATCCGGCCTTATCTCCGGACGGCAATAAATTGTTTTTTGCTTCCAACCAACCCGGCGGTTTCGGCGGAATGGACCTCTATGTAGTGGAAAAGAAAGAAGGACGCTGGGGAAAACCTTTTAATCTGGGGCCTGAGATCAATACGGGAGGCAATGAGGTTTTTCCCTTTCTACACGAAAGCGGCACGTTGTTTTTTACCTCCGATGGGCATAAGGGATACGGCGGACTGGATATCTTTATGGTGGATCTTGCCGGGCGTAAATGGGGTAGCGTAATGAACCTGGGGCAACCCTTCAATTCCAAAGAAGATGACCTGGGGCTTATTTTATCGAAGGATGGAAAAACCGGTTACTTTACTTCCAATCGTCCGGGAGGAGCCGGCGGAGACGATATCTATTTCTTTGAAACGCCGGACGGTATTCGGGGAATGAAGATCCCGGAAACCCACGAACTGGTGGTAACGGTTTACGACGGGGGAGCCAGCCGGCGCATTCCCGGGGCTAATCTGCGTATTTACAACCGTACAGATGACGGCCTGATCGACGACCAGAACCTGTATGATCTGGAACTGCTGCCGAGTGAAGCCTATGGCGAAATGGTGATGAAACTGGTACGGAAAAAAGAGCAGTTTCTGGGAGACCCGGACGTGAAAACAGATCGCCTCGGTGAAGGCGTGTTATCCGTTGAGCAGGATCATAAGTATGTGATACTGGTTTCCAAGGATGGCTACGCTTCGAAGGAAATAGCCTATACCGTAGATGAAGAAGAAATGCCTAAACCGCTGGAAGTGGTGCTGGACCCCCAAAACTGCATAGAACTTACCGGGAAGGTCCGCTCTTCAGCGGGCAAGAAAGAGATTGCCGGAGCACTGGTACGCATTATCAACCAGTGCGATGAGACGGAGATCCTCAGCCGAACGAAATTCGACGGTGTATTTACCGCCTGCCTGGAACTCGGCTGCGAATACACCATTATCAGTGAACACAATAATTACAGCCCTGAACTGACGCGGATATCACTGCAAAATCTGCGCGGCAGAAGATATGCAGAAGTGGAAATGGAAATGGAGCCGATGGACGAGTTCTCCGAAAAAGAACCGATCCGCAAAGGGACGGTTATCGTGCTGGAAAATATTTACTACGACTTCAATAAATCGGCCATTCGACGGGGAGCTGCCCGCGAACTGGACGGGCTGGTCCGCCTCATGGATCAGTACAAATCGATGGTCATTCGTCTGGGTTCGCATACCGATTGCCGCGGCTCGGATGAATATAATCTCAAACTGTCGGAAAAACGAGCCGAATCCGCCAAGCAGTATCTGGTAGATCGCGGTATTGCCGCCGAACGGGTCAAAACCATCGGTTACGGCGAAACCCAGCCGCGCAACCGCTGTGACTGCCGTACCAATGTGGATTGTACGGAGGCAGAGCACCAGTATAACCGGCGAACGGAAGTGCGTATCATCAGCATCGATGAGACAGTGACGGTGGATTATCGGCGATAGACGCCTTACGGCCGTTTGCTGTGCTCACTGACGGCCGACGCGGCTGTTCCGGCGCGTCTGACGGACGAGCCCCCGTTGGTGTCTCTGACGGGCATAAACCTTCTGGATGATTGGAATTGGGGAAAGCTGTGAAAGGGCAGATGCTTCGATTGTTTTTCCACTGCGAGTAATAACTCCTATCGATGCCATACAGATGGCTATCGTCAGCGAAGCGGCCGTCAGTGGGCCCTTTGGGGCGAACGGCCGTCAGCCCCGGACCCGAGAGATCGGGGCGGCCGTCAGACACTACGAAGGCGTGCCGTCCGTAATTAGGTGTTTTGCCGGTGAAGCCGTATTTTTATGATCACCATTTTCTAATACCTAATCATTTTTGACCTTTATGAACTCTGCTCTTCTCTTTCGACAGATCATCACGCTCTATTATGCGTTACTGGCTGGCCAGATCCTCTTCTGTCTGGTAGCCGTATTTGCACTGGATTCTCCAGGCACTATGCAAAGCGGGTGGCCGGGAGAGCCCTTCGGACTGGTATTACCGATCCTGATGGCCGGGGGAATGATGACCGCCTTTCTGATTAATAACAAAAGGATGGCCTCTGCTGCTGCCGAACCGGACCTGGATGCCAAAATGGCTCATTACCGAACTTCTGTGATCATTCGCTCGGCCCTGCTCGAAGGCGTGAATCTGTTTTGTATAGTAGGTTACCTGCTGGAGCATAATATCACCTTCCTCTATTTCTTTGCGGCTGGAATATTGGTCTTTTTATACTTCCGGCCTTCGATAAAAGAATTCATTCAGCACTATGGTATCAGTGCAGCGGAACAGTCTCAACTGGGATTATGAACCTATAACCTGCCCCAATGAAAAAGTTCTTCCGTTTTACCGGTCTGATCGTTGCCATCCTGGTAGTTGTTTTTCTGTTGGGACCGAGTCCGGCCAGACCCGCTTTGCGGGTGGAAGTGCCGAAAGTGAGCCCAGATCTTCAATTATTGGAAACTGCAATTACCGGAGAAGAGAAAAATAATCCGGCCATCAAACCGGATAACGAGAGTCGTATCATCTGGTACGATTCCATTCCGCAGAAAACTGAATACAGTATTGTCTATCTACCCGGCTTTACCGCCAGTTGGGCGGAAGGAGAGCCTATACATCGTGAACTGGCTCGCCGTTACGGCTGCAATCTCTATCTGCCCCGCCTGCATGCACATGGATTGAAAGGGGAGGATTCTATGTTGGAATTTAATTCCGATAGTCTGCTGGCATCTGCTGCAGAAGCCTTAGCTGTTGGTAAACAGTTGGGAGATAAAGTGATCCTGATGTCGACCTCCACCGGCGGTACCCTGTCTTTACTGCTGGCGGCTGAAGATCCGGATATTGCCGGGATCATAGCCTATTCACCCAATATTGCCATTAACAATTCCGCAGCTTTCCTGCTCAATGGTCCCTGGGGATTGCAGATCGCCCGCCAGGTGTACGACGGCAACTACCGCCGCTATGATGCCCCTGCCGATTATAGCCGGTACTGGAATACCACTTATCGGCTGGAAGCCCTGGTGGAGCTGGAAAATCTACTGGAATACGGAATGACCGAAAAGACGTTTTCCAGGGTGACCCAACCTTTTTTTCTGGGCTATTACTACAAAAATGAGGAAGAACAGGACCCGGTGGTTTCCGTAGCGGCTATGCAGGAAATGTTCCGGGAACTTGGAACGCCGGATTCGCTGAAGCGTGAGGTAGCATTCCCAACGGTGGGAGACCACATTTTAGCCTCCCATCTAAAATCGAAAGATCTGGAGGTGGTGCGAACGGCTACCATTAAGTTTGTGGAAGAGATCTTAGGTTGGGCGCCTCGCTAGCCGTCAGGCATTTTCAATTGCCTGACCACCCCCAAATTCCTGACACCTTTACTGAAATTTCTTACCTTTCCGGCATACCAATCTAAATCGTATTCCAATGAGAAACCTGCTATTCCTATTTGCCTTCGCAATGTTGATGTTTTTGTATTCCTGCGGTCAGGACGGTGCTGCCGCCAATGATCCGGATAAAGAAGAGTGGATCCAGTTATTTAACGGCCACGATCTGGACGACTGGATCGTAAAGATCCGCGGCCATGAGGTGGGAGATAACTACAACAATACTTTCCGGGTGAGAGATAGCCTGCTGGTGGTGGATTATGACCAGTACGACAGCTTCAACAATCAGTTTGGGCACATCTTTTACAAGAATCCATTTTCCTATTATAAACTCAAGGTCAAATATCGCTTTGTCGGTGATCAATGCCCTGGCGGACCGGGCTGGGCGTATCGCAATAGTGGGATCATGATCCACGGCCAACCTGCGGAGACCATGGGCCTGGATCAGGATTTTCCCATTTCCATCGAGGTACAAACGCTGGGCGGAAACGGCAGCGACCCTCGTACCACGGCCAACCTTTGTACTCCGGGCACCAATGTGGTGATGGGCGATACGCTATTTACACAGCATTGTATCAATTCTTCATCTCAGACCTATCACGGCGACCAGTGGGTAAATACTGAGGTGATCGCTTATGGAGATTCACTTATTCAGCATTTTGTTGAAGGACAGGAAGTATTGCACTACAACAATCCGCAGATCGGCGGCGGGTCCGTATCCGGGCACGACCCGGCTCAGAAAGTAGATGGACAATTGTTGACGGGAGGTTCAATATCCCTACAAAGCGAAAGCCATCCGGTAGAGTATATGACGGTAGAGTTACTGAATCTGGAAGGCTGCATGGATCCTAAGGCGAAGAACTATAAGTCGTATTACGTGCATAGTGATCCGACCTCCTGTCAGTACTAACAACAAAAAACAGATAGAGCGCCTTTAAATTCTGCCGGGAAATCGCCCTGTTGGAGCTACTGCTCCGGCCGGGCGATTGACTTTTAGAAATGAAGTATCATTATTTTTCGGCAGCCTCCTCTGGGTGGTTAAAGATGGCATACTCTCGCAGGCTTTCCAGACTGGTATACCTTAGCGCATCTTCATGGGTAGCTTCCAGAATGACCGGAGGAGCAAATCCTGCATCATAAGCTTCTACCCAGCGCAGGGCGCAAAGGCACCAGCGATCACCGGGTTTTAAGCCGGGAAACTGGTATTCCGGTCTTGGTGTGGTGAGATCGTTACCCCGCAGGAAACTGAACTTGAGAAAAGGAGCCGTCATCCGGGCACAGATGAGATGGCGGCCGGTATCCATGGGGCCTGTCTGACAGTTACCGTCCCGGTAAAAGCCGGTCTTGGGATTGTTGCAACAGCATTTCAGCGCACTGCCGAGGACGTTCAGAGTCTTTTCCATGTCGTTCAGATCATTTTACAGAAATATCGCCGGGAATTTACGATATTCATAAGCAACATAAAAATCACCATCAAAATCCGATTGTTATGAAAAGACAACTCCTCAGTCTTGTGCTGGTAGTAGCCTGTTACTGGGCATACGCCAACCCTACTAATTATGAATTACTGACCAAAGATTTCGTCCGGGGTAAAGCAGCCATGAACAGCATCAGTGTAATGAGCTTTGGCCCGGAAGGTATTCTGTTCATCGGTGACTCCAAAGCGGGGAAAGTATTTGCGATCGATCTGGAAGATCGCGAAGCGCCGGCAGAAAGAAAACCCTTTGCGATGGAAGATGTGGAAGGCAAACTGGCGGCCATGCTGGGCACTGATCCGCAGGGCGTGGTGATACATGACCTGGCGGTTAATCCGCTGTCTCAGAATATCTACCTGGCCGTCTCCCGCTCAGATGGCAAAGAGCTGGGCTTCTGGAAAACGCCTAATGATCTGACTTATGCTACCTTGTTGCTTAAGATCAACCCGGAAGGACAGATCACGGAAGTATCGCTGAATAATATCCGGCATTCCGCAGCGGAGGTGCCCAATGTGATCAGTGAAGGACAACAAAACTGGCGCAAAAGTGATAGCCGTACCGAAGCCATTACCGATATCGCCTATCACGATGGCAAACTTTACGTTGCCGGCCTAAGTAATGAAGAATTTGCCTCAGCCCTACGGGTCTTACATTTCCCTTTTACAGATAAGACTACCAATACCACGATTGAAGTATTCCATGTAGCACACGGTAAGTCAGAAACCGAGGCACCGATCCGTACTTTCATTCCTTATGACCTGGAGGGGGAAAGCTATCTTCTGGCCACGTATACCTGTACCCCTTTTGTGAGCATTCCGGTATCAGATGTAAAGGATGGCACCCATGTGGTGAGTAAAACCCTGGGAGAGTTCGGCTTCGGCAATATGCCCATCGACATTATTACTTATAAACAAAAAGACAAGGAATATATTTTGATGTCCAATACCTCCAAGGCGCTGATCAAGATCGATCCGATGAATATTCCCAAAATAAAGAAAGGACTGACTGAACCGCTGAAAGATGGGGAGTATGCCGTAGGACTGGAGCATTCCGTACTGTCGAGAGTAGGGATCACTCAGATCGATAATCTAAACGAAACCCATATTCTCGCCTTGCAGCGGATGCCGAACGGCGATCTGAACCTGACCTCTTACGCCAACGACTGGATGTAGTGAATTACGGTCGTATCATTTTGCTTTTATTGCTTTTTCCTGCCTCGGTATTCACTCAGGTTGATCCCATCCCGCAATTGATTACCAATGAAGAGGACGACTATTTTGGGACAATCAGGTGGACTCTGCCGGAGCAGGAAGACGCAATAACAGATTCGCCGGGAGCGCATTTACGCGTGTACACCCGTACCCCGGAAGAGGCTATTTCTGAACAGTGGCCACCGGTAATGGGTGGCTACGAAGTGCGTGATCACTATCTCTATTTTCGTCCCCGGTTCCCGTTCCTGACCGGGCGTTCTTACTGGGTCTGGTACAATGGTCGTGTTGCGGAACTACAGGTGCCGGAGAAAGAAACCCTGCCGCCTCCCGGTATACTAGATGTTTTTCCCAGCGGTGCGGTCTGGCCGGCCAATCAGTTGAAATTTTACGTGTATTTCGACCAGCCGATGCGAACCGGATTTGCCGGCGACTATCTGCGCCTGTTGGATGAGAAAGGAAATAGGGTAGAAGCCCCTTTCCTGGATATGGGCCAGGAGCTTTGGGATAGGGAACAAAAACGACTCACCGTCTGGTTTGATCCCGGCCGGATCAAGAGTCATCTCATTCCCAATCAAAAGATGGGGCCACCTCTTCAGGCCAATCGCACCTACCAGCTTGTCATTAAAAAAGGCTGGCCTGCTGCCAATGGAGAGCAACTTCAGGAAGATCACGTAAAGAACTTTGTTACCGGTGGAAAAGACCAGGAAAAGCCACAGCCGGAGCGATGGGAGATCCAGGCTCCGGTTGCAAATACCAGAGAGTCATTTATCCTGCAGTTTCATGAAGCAATGGACATGGCCATGTTGCGCGGAGGCATTCGCCTACTGACGGATCAGGAAGATCCGTTTGCCGGAGCCATCCATATCGCAGAACAAGAGCATACCTGGAAATTTGTGCCGGAGGAACCATGGCAGCCAGGTACTTACCTGTTGCGCGTAAGCGGGGATATGGAAGATCTGGCGGGTAATAATCTGCAGCGCCTGTTTGATGCTCCGGTAACGGAAGGGAAAACAAGTCAACTACTTTTGCCCTATCTGGAATTTAAGGTCGAGATCAGGTAACCTGGAACCAGAACTTATGAGACATCTATTCAGCTAAATGTTAGTCTTTTCCATCACAACTGATCACGGAGTAACTGAAAACCCAAATAATCCGCCCTCCGTATAGCGATCCCAGGTACTGGTCTAATGATCACTTCCTTTTTTACCGGCTCTACCACAGATTACCTATCTTTGAAGTCCTTTCCCAAACAAAAAGTACAGATCAGAATAAGGGTTTTTCACTCCTCTTGTGTAGAAGAGGTATAGTTACCTACCCGCAGCGGGGAGCAATAATTCATACGTATGAAATACAGTTTACTTTCTCAGAAAGCTTATGGTGAGCAAGTGGCCGGAACCAGCACTTTATTGCCCACTGGTCTG